>CAKPJM010000007.1 GCA_934162625.1 uncultured Clostridia bacterium | reverse complement strand
AAATACCTAGAAAAAGGAACAGAAAATGAATTAGCAGCTAAAGAAGAAAAAACAGGAAAAACATTTAATGCAACATACGAAGAAACAGCAAAAGAGATAACAGGATATACAGTAGATTCTGAAACGAAGAGTATAACATTAGATGCATATAATAAAGAATTAGTATTCTACTATACAGCAAAAACAGATGTAAGCTATACAGTAAAATACCTAGAAAAAGGAACAGAAAATGAATTAGCAGCTAAAGAAGAAAAAACAGGAAAAACATTTAATGCAACATATGAAGAAACAGCAAAAGAGATAACAGGATATACAGTAGATGCTGAAACGAAGAGTATAACATTAGATGCGTATAATAAAGAATTAGTATTCTACTATACAGCAAAAACAGATTTGAGTTATACAATAAATTATTATTATAATAATGAAAAGGGAAAATCAGAAGAAATTACAGGAAAAAAATATGGTTCTGTAGTATATTTAAAAGATATCCAAGACAAGATAGAGTTAAATAAAAATTATAATGGAAAAGAATATGAATATATTGAGACAAAAACAGAACAACAACCACTTGTTTCAGGATTAATAATAATAGGAACAGATTTAAGCAAAAACATAATTAATGTTTATTATGGAAGACCAGAAATTAAAGCAGAGAAAACAAGTATAATAACAACTACAGCAGATAAGGGAAAGGCACATGTAGGAGATGTAATTAGATATACAATTAAAGTATGGAATACAGGAAAAATAAGTAAAGATGTAACTGTAAAAGACCCTATGCCAACAGGAACAACTTTAAATAAAAACTCTATTGTATTATCGAACGGAACAAAAACAGTAACAAACAATAAAGAAATTACTTGGAATGTAAATGTTCCTGCAAATACTTCTAAAGAAAATGCAGAAACTATTACCTTTGAAGTAAAAATAAATCAAGATGCTGTTGGAACAAAAATTACAAATACTGCGTATGTAGATGAAACTAAGACAGAAGACCCGGGAAAATATGATGTAACTAAACCAGCTAAAATAACTGTTAGCAAATCTGCAGATAAGTCAGGAAAAGTACTAACCGGTGAAAAGGTAACGTATACTTTGTCTGCTATAAACGAAGGAGACGAGGCTGGAAAGGTTGTTATAAAAGATGCTTCTTTGAAAGAACTAATAGACAATGGAAAATTGCAATTAATAGGTGAAATAAAAACATCTGATGGAAAGGTAATAAGCTTAGAAGACTTATCAAAAGGAGTAACTATAACAGTAAATGGAAAAAATACTACAAAAACAATAAAATATACTGTTAAAATAACTGCAAATGCAGGGGAGAAAATAAAGAATGTAGTAGAAGTAGTTGAAGGCGGAAACGTAAAAGAAGACAAAAAAGAAGTAGTGCTAGAGGTAGAAAAAAATATAACAGCTACAAAATTAACAGAGAAAAAGAGCAAAAAGAATATTATTATTGCAATAGACAAATCACATAGTATGGCTGGTGGAGGATATACTATTGCTAAAAAGGTTGTACAAAACATTATAGATATAATTTATCCTGACAATGATACAAACAATGGTACAAATACAAAAGTAATTGCATATGCAGGTATAGGAACATGTCGTACAATTGGTTCTGCTAGTGGATATTCAAACAAAGGAGATTTAAAGGAAAAAGTAAGTGAATCAAGGGTAGATGGATTTACAAACTTAAAACACGTCTTAAAATATATAGCAGATGAAGTTCCAACAACTGATCCAGCAAATAACGTAGTTATATTTGTGGGAGATGGGGCAACTGGAAAAGCACAAGGAGTGTACTGGAATAATTGCATAAAAAACTCAAATAAATTAAAAGCTAAAGCAACAGTTTATACTATAGGAGTTACAGCGGATAATAAGCTAAATAATAATCTAAGAAACATGGCTACAGATCCGAATACAACATTTTCTACAGTTAATGGATATACAGAAAGCGGATTAACTGAAGCATTGAAAAAAGTTATAACAAACATTAGTATTGAATCAAATAAATCTACCAAAAAAACTGATAATGGAAAAGTACTATTAGAAGGACTATATGTAGATGCTAAACACCCAATAGTTATAACAGTAGAAGGAAAAACATCAGAAACATTTAATTCAATACCTCCAACTATTATAAAAGATGGAAATAATTATTATCTTGATTTAACTAAATTTAATGCAAATGATAATGTATCAATAACATATTATAGTAAATAGAAAAAAAGTAGGAACAAGTCTTTACATACTTGTTCCTACTTTTATAATCTATATAAAAAATTAAATATATAGCTAAATTACTAAGTTTTAATAAAGTTAATATAATCATACTGTAATATAATTTTATCATAATTTACATAAAATTGCAAACTTCTAATCTTTTGTTAAAGGAAATTAAAAAATAATAAAAAAATACTTTCAATTATATGGTAATATATGATACAATAACTAAGAAATTTTAAAGGAGTGTGTTTTATGAAAGACATAGCATATAAAAGAGTTTTACTAAAGTTAAGCGGAGAAGCTCTTGCAGGAGAAAGAAAAAATGGAGTAGACGCAGAAACTTTAGGAAAAATATGTGACAAAATAAAAGAAATAGTAGATATGGGAGTAGAAGTGTCAATAGTAGTTGGAGGAGGAAATTTCTGGAGAGGAAGATATGGACATCAAATGGAAAGAACAACATCAGATTATATGGGAATGCTTGCAACAACAATTAATGGTTTAGCTCTTCAAGATGCATTAGAGGCAAGAGGAATATTTACAAGGCTTCAAACTGCAATTGAAATGAGAGAAATAGCAGAACCATATATAAAAAGAAAGGCAATAAAACATCTAGAAAGGGGAAGAGTAGTAATATTCTCTTGTGGTACAGGAAATCCATATTTTTCAACAGACACAGGAGCAGCTTTAAGAGCAGCAGAAACAGAATCAGAAGTAATATTACTTGCTAAGACAATAGACGGAGTATATTCAGCAGATCCAAAAGAAGATCCAAATGCTATAAAATATGATGAAATATCTTATTTAGATATATTAAACCAAGATTTAAAAGTAATGGATTCAACTGCAACTTCACTTTGTAAAGATAATAAAATACCTTTAGTAGTATTTGGCATAGATGACCCAGAGAATATAGTTAGAATTATTAAAGGTGAAAGAATAGGCACATTAGTAAAATAAATAGAAGTGACCATTGGTTAAAAGCATGTTATAAATTATTAGAAGAATAAAGGAGAGATTTTTATGGAATTAAATCATATTAAAGAAAAAATGAGCAAAACAATTAGTGTTTTACAGGAAGATTTTTCAGAAGTAAGAGCAGGTAGAGCAAACCCTGCAATATTAAATAAAATAAAAGTAGACTATTATGGAACCCCAACACCAATTAACCAAGTAGCAGGAATTTCAGTTCCAGAAGCAAGACTAATAGTAATACAACCATGGGATGTAAGCTTATTAAAAGAAATAGAAAAGGAAATATTAAAAGCAGAGATAGGAATAAATCCAAACAATGATGGAAAGGTTATTCGTTTAGCATTTCCAGAATTAAATGAAGAAAGAAGAAAAGAATTAGTAAAAGAAATAAAAAAAATGGCAGAAGAATCAAAAGTATCAATTCGTTCAATAAGAAGAGAAGCTATGGACGAAGCAAAAAAACTACAAAAGGATAATCAAATGACTGAAGATGAATTAAAAGGTGCAGAAGACCAAATACAAAAATTAACTGATGAGAAAATTAGCGAAATAGATAAAGTTTTATCTGAAAAAGAAAAAGAAGTAATGAGCGTATAATCATAAAAAGCTTTTTGAAAATATTTTCAAAAAGCTTTCATTTTTTTTATATAATATGATAGAATAGTATAAACAAAATAAAAACAAAAGGGGCAAAAAATGGAAAATATAGATAAAGAAAATTTACCAAAGCATATAGCAATAATAATGGATGGAAACAGAAGATGGGCAAAAGCAAGAGGGCTTACAACAAAAGATGGACATAAGGCAGGAGCAGATGCCTTAGAAAACATATCAAAATTTTGTAATAAGATAGGAATAAAGTATTTAACAGTATATGCATTTTCAACAGAAAATTGGAAGAGAAGCAAAGAAGAAGTAAGAGCTTTAATGGCTATACTTAGAATGCATATAGATTCTTTCTTAAGAGAAAAAGACAAACAAAATATAAGAATAAAAATAGCAGGAGATTTAGAAGGTTTAACAAAAAGCCTTAAAAAATCTATGGAAAAAGCAATAGAAGTAACCAAAAATAATACAGGACTTACATTAAATATTGCATTCAACTATGGAGGAAGACCAGAAATAATAAAAGCAATGAAAGAAATTGCTAAAGATGTAAAAGAAAATAAAATAAGTATAGAAGATATAAATGAAGAAATGATTTCAAACCATTTGTATACTGCAGGGCAGCCAGATCCAGACTTACTTATAAGAACAAGCAAGGAACTTAGAACAAGCAATTTTCTACCTTGGCAATTGGTATATACAGAATTTTATTTTCCAGATAAACATTGGCCAGAATTTGGAGAAGAAGATTTGTTAGAAGCAATACGTGTATATCAAAAAAGAAACAGAAGATTTGGCGGCAGACCATAATATTAAACATTAAACGAAAAATTAAGAATGAACAATGAATAATTGAAAAGTGGAAGGAAAGTAGTATGAAATTAAAAAGAATATTAAGTGGATTAATAGGTTTTCCAATTGTTGCATTAATTTTTATATATGGGAATACATATATAATAGATGCATTTGTATGCATAATATCAATTATAGCAATGTATGAGTACTTAAAATGCTTAAGTGTAGATTACAAACCAGTAAAATGGATAGCATATATACCATGTTTGATAATTCCATTTTTACATGCAATTCCAAAAGAATATCTATTAATGGCTTTTACAGCACTATTATCTTTAGTAGTTATGCTACTTTTTATGAAAGTAATTGCAAGTAACATGAAAACTAGTATAAGTGATATTGCAGTAACACTTTTTGGAATAATCTATATAACATTTTTTTTAGCTTTCATATCAATGCTATATGGAATGGAAAAAGGAAAATATTTAATTTGGTTTATACTAATTTCAGCATGGGGAACAGATACCTTTGCATATCTTGTTGGAATGAAATTTGGAAAACATAAATTTAGTAAAATAAGTCCAAAAAAATCAAAAGAGGGATGCGTACGGAGGAACAATCGGAGCAATATTAATATCTTTAATATATACATTTTGCATAAATAAATTTGGTGGATTATCAATTTCATATTTATATATAGGGCTAATAACAGCAGTACTTAGTGTTTTAAGCCAAATAGGAGATTTATCAGCATCGACATTAAAAAGAACTGAAGGAATAAAAGACTTCGGAAACCTAATACCAGGACATGGGGGAATATTAGATAGAATAGATAGCATAATATTCATATCACCATTTGCATATTTCTTGTTGAATTTATTATAGGAAAGAATTGGAATTTGTATAAACGATTCTAGGGACTGTCCCTCTTTTGTTGGATAACAAAAGGGGACTGTCCTGAATCGTAAATGTAATGCGTTTTGCGTTTTCAGGCGGACACAGGGCCCGCCCCTACATCGTTTGCAATAAATTTGTTTTTGGGCGTATACAATACGCCCCTACAAATCTCACCTCCAACATCACACCTCGCACTTCACACTTCGCTAAATTACAATTTCCATAACTAAAAGGAGGCAAAATTGATTTCATTTTTAATAAGTGCAATAAAAATAATATTTTTACTAGGATTTTTAATATTTATACATGAAAGTGGGCATTTTTTGATTGCCAAAGCTTGTAAAATAAAGGTAAATGAATTTGCAATAGGCTTTGGTCCAACAATATGGAAAAAACAAGGAAAAGAAACAAAATATGCATTAAGACTTATACCATTAGGTGGATTTGTAAATATGTTAGGAGAAGAAGAACGTTCTGAAAAAGAAGGTTCTTTTAGTACGGCAAGTATCCCAAAAAGAATAGCCATAGTCTTAGCAGGAGGAATTGTTAATATAATATTTGGACTGCTAGTCTATTTTATATTGGTGTCATCTAGTGGAAATTATATTTCTACAACTATAGATAGCACAGTAACAGGATATTCAGCAGAACAAGCAGGAATAAAACAAGGAGACCAAATTCTAAAAATAAATAATAAAAGAGTAAGATTAAAAAGCCAAATAGATGAACAAATTCAAAATTCTAATGGAAACAAAATATTTGTTACAGTTAAAAGAAATAATGAAATAAAAGAAATAGAACTAATACCAACAGAAGAAAATAAAAAAAATATAGGAATATATTTGGGAGCAACGGATAGCAATTTGACTTCTGAAATAAAAGGAATATATCCAGGTGGCCCAGCAGAAAATGCAGGAATACAAGAGGGAGATATCATTGTAAAAATAGATGCTATAGAATGCAAAAATGATCCATATAAAGTAGTAGAACTAATATCTTCAAGTAAAAACGAAAAAATGAATTTAGAAATAGAAAGAAACGGAAAAATAATAGAATTAGAAGTAACACCAGAAATACAAAAAACATATAAATTAGGAGTAACATTTGCATTAGCAGATAAAACATTTATAAATAATGCATACTATGGATTCTGGGATACAATAGATTTCTCAGTATCAATAATAGACAATATAAAGATGTTATTTAGTGGAAATGTAGGTATCGATCAATTAACAGGACCAATAGGAATTTCAGAAGCTGTATCTAAAACACAAGGCATAATGGAATTTGCATATATGCTAGCACTAATATCATTATCATTAGGAGTAACGAACCTACTTCCATTCCCACCACTAGATGGAGGAAAGGTTGTAATTTTAATAATAGAAGCAATAAGAAGAAAACCAATAAAAGAAAATATAGAAATAGGAATACAAATGGCAGGATTTTGTATACTTATAGGACTATCAATATTTGTAACATATAATGATATATTAAGAATTTTTTAAGGATTATAAACTTATGAAGTGCGAAGTGAGAAGTATGATTAATTTTTTCACACCTCACACTTCCCACCTCGCACTTCATAAGCAGGAGAGGAAGAACACGAATGCCAAACACAGTAAAAGACGTATTTAAAGATTATGAAAAACAAGGAAATATATTAGAAACACAAATAGAAAACATAAATCTATTCAAAAAAAGCAAAAAAATAGAAATAAAGCTATTAGCAGAAAAACCAATAAAAATTCAAGAAATAGCAAGCTTTGAAGAATATTTAATAACAAGATTTCAAATACAAAAAGTAGAGCTTCGTATCGAAATGAGGGAAAAAGGGGACAGGCCCCTTTTTCCCCAACAACTTGTAAACGATTGGAAAGATATAATAAACTACATTTCTAAAAAATTCCCATTAACAAAAGCTATTTTAAACACTAGCACAGTTGAAGTTGAAGATAATAAAGTAATTGTTGACTTAAAAACAAAAAGTGCAAATTTTTTGCATTCTTATGAAATAGACAAAGAGATAGAACAGCTAGTAAACAATTTATATGGCGTAAAATGTAAAGTAATATATAAAGAAAATGTTACAGAAGAAACAATAAAAAAACAAGAAGAATATTTGGAAAACTTACAAAAAGAAGCATGCCAAGATTTAATTAATGAAATAAACATGCAAGAAGAAATGATAGTAGAAAATGTTCCAGAACCAGAAGAAGAGGAACAAGAAGAAAAGACTCCATTAATTTTTGGAAGAACAGATAAAATAAAAGAACAAATAGTAAAAATTGAAGACTTAACTCCAGACTATGGAAGAGTTGCAATAGAAGGAAAAGTAATTAGTACAGATGCAAGAGAACTAAAAAATGGAAAAACACTTGCTATGTTTAATATATATGACGGAACAAGTACAATAACCTGTAAATCATTCGTAGAAGCTGAAAAAGCACCAACTGTTTTGCAAAGATTAAAAGAGGCAAAAAGATTAAAAATATCTGGAAATGCACAATATGATAACTTTGCTAAGGAACTAGGAGTAATTGCAAATATAATTATAGAAATGCCAGATATAGAAGTCATTAGAAGAAAAGATAATGCAAAAGAAAAAAGAGTTGAATTGCATTTACATACTCAAATGAGCCAAATGGATGGTGTGAGTAGTGCAACAGATTTAATAAAAAGAGCAAGCAATTGGGGAATGAAATCAATTGCTATTACGGACCATGGGGTTGTACAAGCTTTCCCAGAGGCAAAAAAAGCAGCAGATAAATATGGAATAAAAGTAGTATATGGAGTGGAAGCATATCTTGTCCCAGATGATAATGCAGTTGACTTATCAAATGGAATGGATAATGAATATATAGTTCTAGATATAGAAACAACAGGACTTTCTTTTAGAACAGAAAAGATAACAGAAATTGGTGCAGTAAGAGTAAAAGATGGAGAAATTGTAGATACATTTGAATGCTTTGTAAACCCAGAAATACCAATTCCACAAAAAATAGTAGAAATAACACATATCACAGATGACATGGTAAAAGATGCAGAAACAATAGATAAAGTTATGCCTAAATTTCTAGAATTTATAGGAGACTTAAAATTAGTTGCACATAATGCAGATTTTGATGTTGGATTTTTAAAATACAATGCAGAAGAACTAGGACTTACAATGAATAACGAATACATAGATAGTTTGGCATTATCTAGACAATTATTCCCAGATTTTAAGAAACACAAATTAGGAATAATTGCAGATAAGCTAGGCATTAAAGTAGAAAACGCACATAGAGCTTTAGACGATGTAAAAACATTAGTGAAAGTATTTTTAAAAATGCTAGAAATACAAGCAGAAGAACCAAAAAAAGGTAGAGGTAAGAAAAAAGAAGAAAAGAAAGAATTATACAAAACACTTCCTTCATACCATGCAATAATACTTGTAAAAAATCTTAAAGGATTAAGAAATTTATATGAATTAATATCAGTTTCACATTTAAATTATTTTTACAAAAAACCACGTATTTTAACAAGCGTATTAGAAAAATATAAAGAAGGTTTAATACTAGGTAGTGCTTGCGAACAGGGAGAATTATATAGAGCAATTGTTGCAGGAAAATCAGAAGAAGAAATAGAAAGAATTGCAAAAAGATATGACTATTTGGAAATACAACCACTAGGAAACAATGAATTTATGTTAAGAAATGGAACAGTAGGAAGCAAAGAAGAATTGCAAGACATAAATAGAAAAATAGTTGAACTAGGCGATAAACTAGGCAAAAAAACTGTTGCAACATGTGATGTTCACTTTTTAGACCCAGAGGATGAAATATATAGAAGAATTTTAATGGCAGGACAAGGCTTTTCAGATGCAGATGAACAAGCCCCATTATATCTAAGAACAACTGAAGAAATGCTAAAAGAATTTGAATATTTAGGCAGAGAAAAAGCATATGAAGTTGTTGTTACAAATACAAACTATGTTTCAGATTTATGCGAAGAAATAAGCCCAATATCACCAGAAAAATGTCCACCAGTATTGGAAAATGCAGAAAGAGATATACAAGATATTTGTACAAACAAAGCAAAAGAACTATATGGAGACCCACTTCCACAAGTAGTTCAAGATAGATTAAAAAGAGAACTAGATTCAATTATAAAAAATGGATTCTCAACATTATATATAATTGCTCAAAGGCTAGTTTGGAAATCAAATGAAGATGGATATTTGGTAGGTTCCAGAGGATCTGTTGGTTCTTCGTTTGTTGCAAATATGCTTGGAATTACAGAAGTAAACTCACTTCCACCACATTACAGATGTCCAAAATGTAAGTATTCAGATTTTACTGATTATGGAATAAAAAATGGGGTCGATTTACCAGATAAAATATGTCCTAAATGTGGAGAAAAGCTATTCAAAGATGGAATGGATATACCATTTGAAACATTCCTAGGATTTAATGGAGATAAAGAACCTGATATAGACTTAAACTTCTCTGGAGAATATCAATCAAAAATACATAGATATGCAGAAGTAATATTTGGAAAAGGAAAAACATTTAAGGCTGGAACTGTTGGTACAATAGCGGATAAAACAGCATTTGGATATGTAAAAAATTATTTTGAAGAAAGAAATATTCCTGTTACAAATGCAGAAATTTCAAGAATAGTTATGGGGTGTACAGGAGTTAAAAGAACAACAGGGCAACATCCAGGAGGAATTATAGTTGTACCACATGGTAGAGAAATATATGAATTTACTCCAGTACAACATCCAGCCGATGATCCAAATTCAGATATTATAACAACACACTTTGACTATCACTCAATAGATAAAAACCTACTTAAACTAGATATGCTTGGACACGACGATCCAACAGTTATAAGAATGCTTCAAGATCTAACAGGAGTAGACCCACAAACAATTCCACTAGATGATAAAAAAACAATGAGTTTATTTACGTCAACAAAAGCACTTGGGGTAGAACCAGAGCAAATAGGCTCAAAAACAGGATCATTTGGAATACCAGAATTTGGAACAAAGTTTGTAAGAGGAATGCTAGAAGAAACAAAACCAACAACATTTGAGGAACTAATAAGAATATCTCGGATTATCACATGGTACAGATGTGTGGCTTAACAATGCAGAAACTTTAATAAAAGAAGGAAAAGCTACATTAAGTGATGCAATATGTACAAGAGATGATATAATGACTTATTTAATAAAAAAAGGATTAGATCCAAACCATTCATTTAAAATAATGGAAGCAGTTCGTAAAGGAAAAGTAGCAAAAGGTGCAGAACCAAAATGGGAAGAATACAAAGAAGAAATGAGAGAACACAATGTACCAGAGTGGTATATAGACTCTTGTCAAAAAATAAAATACATGTTCCCAAAAGCACATGCTGTGGCATATGTAACAATGGCATTTAGAATAGCATGGTTTAAAGTTAACTATCCACTTGCATATTACTGTGCATACTTTAGCATAAGAGCAGATGATTTTGACAGCGAACTGATGATATATGGAAAAGAAAAAGTAAAAGCAAAAATGAAAGAACTAGAAAAGCTTGGAAATGGCATGTCTGTAAAAGAAAAAGGCGTATACACAATATTAGAAATTGTACTAGAAATGTATGAAAGAGGCTTTAAATTTTTACCAATAGACTTATACAAATCACACAGTAACAAATTCCAAATAGAAGATGGTGCAATTCGCCCACCACTTTCTAGTATACCAGGTCTAGGAGGAGTAGCAGCAGAAAGTATATATAATGCAGTACAAGCAGAACATGGAAAATTCATGTCAATAGATGATTTCCAAATAAAATCTAAAGCAGGAAAATCAGTAATAGAAATGCTTACAAAATTCGGGTGCTTTGAAGGAATGAGTAAAAGCAATCAACTTAGTTTATTTGGATAAAATGAACGAATAGGGACAGACCCCTTTTGTTTTAATAAAAAAACAAAAGGGGTCTGTCCCTATTCGTTCACTAGATATAAAAGAAATATTACAATAGTATTACAAATCTATTAAACTACTTGAAAATAATAGAAACAAATGATAAAAGTAGAATATAAATAAGTAAAGGGGTGATAAAAGTGGAAGAGGAAAATAAAATAGAACCACAAGCAGAAGTAAATAATGAATCAAAGAAAACTGATTTAAAAACTTTTGACTATAAAAAATATCTTCCATGGGCAGGAATTGCATTAGCAGTTGTTGCAGTAATAATTATACTAATAGCATTATTAGGAGGAGGACCTAAAAAAGCAGTTAAAAAATTTGTAAGTGGAATGAATAGCAAAAATGCTTCGAAGATAATAAATAGCATGGACCTTGCAGGCTCAGAAGTTTGGAAATATAGCTACGATCCAGAAGATTTTTCAGAAGAGGAATATGAAGAATTCATAGAAGATTACAAAGATGTTGACAAAGATGAAATTAAAGACCAACAAAAAGAAATGAAAGAGACATTGGAAGACGGATTCGAAGAAATGGAAGATGAATATAAAACATTCAAAATGAAAATAAAATCTTTTAAATCTAAAGAAAAAATAGGAAAAAATATGTACACAGTTAAAGCAAAAATAAATCTTGTAGTAGTGCCAAATGATGAAGACGAAGAAGAGATAGATACTACAAAAACAGCTACATTTGTAGTTTACAAGAACAAAATAGTATATTCGGAATTATTTGGATTATATTAATGAAGAAAAAAACTCTTAGTTTTAAAATAGCTAGGAGTTTTTTGTATAGGAAAAATCAAAGATTTTTTACGTACACAACAAGGTTAGGCTTCCTTAGCTCTGCCCGAGCAAAGCGAGTGGCATGTATTTTGCACTTTCTTCGAAGGTATACTTAGCAAAATGCCTTTCTTATATACGAACGAATGGGGACAGACCCCTTTTGGTTTTAATTAAAACAAAAGGGGTCTGTCCCCATTCGTTCTGTCCTAGCGGAAAAAATAAAACCTAAAACTAGACAAAATTCGATTTTTATTATATAGTTCATAATAAGTTCATAATGATTTGATAATATGTGAAAGCGTTAGAAGTGGTAGTAAAATGTAAATCCAAATATCATCCCCTTTTGTTTTTATATATTACCACTTCTATTTAATAAACTAGGAAGTTTATTATTTCCTAGTATATAAAAAATACTATAATCGCTATTGCCTTTGAGATTTCCTCATTCTATTCGGAAACTCAAATCGGTAAGAACAAAGGGCGACTCAAAGTCGCTTTGTTGTAGTAAGAGGTGAAATATGTTTAAAATTTTAGTAGTAGAAGACGATAAAAACCTAAGAAAATTAATAACTACTTATTTAAAGAAAAATGAATATATAACATATGAAGCAACAAATGGCTTAGAAGCCTTAGATATAATGGATACAAACTATATAGACTTAATTATAAGTGACATTATGATGAAAGAAATGGATGGATATGAATTAACAAAAAGTTTAAGAGATGCAAATTATACTATTCCAATTTTATTGGTTACAGCAAAATCAACAATTGCAGATAAAAAAGAGGGATTCCTTTTAGGTGCAGATGATTATATGGTAAAACCAATAAACATGGAAGAATTACTGCTTAGAGTAAAAGTTTTACTAAAAAGAGCAAATGCTGCAAATGAGCAAAAACTTATAATAGGAAACTTAATAATAGACTACAAGCAAATGTCAGTTTTATATAAGGGAAAAAATTATCAGCTAGCGCAAAAAGAATTTCAACTATTATATAAGTTATTAAGTACACCAGATACAATATTTACAAGACAAGAGTTAATAGAAGAAATTTGGGGGCTAGATAGTGAATCTGACTTTAGAACAGTTGATGTTCATATAAAAAGAATTAGGGAAAAATTAAATAATGTAAAAGAATTTGAAATAGTAACAATACGTGGAATAGGTTACAAAGCAATAATAAAAAAGGATAATTAGTATGCTAAAAAAAATATTTGAAAAGATTTTTGGAAAAAGAAATTCAATACAAAGAAAAGTTATAACAACATCTATAATATATATTTTAATTGTAATTGCAGTAACAATATTACTTTTTTATTTGTTTGTACATAAATCTATAAAAATGGAATTAGTCGAAATAAGTATAAAACAGAAAAGTGAAGTAAAAGAGCTTTTAGGAATGTCTGGTAAAAGTATTAGATTAGTTATTACAAGTATAATTATTACTACAATAGGACTAATTGCATATGTAACAAGAAAGACACTTAACCCTGTAGCGAAAATTACAGAAGCCACAAAAAAAGTTGCAGCAGGAGATTTTACAGTACAATTACAAACAGATAGAAACGATGAACTTGGAGAGTTAACTCATAATTTCAATAAAATGGTAAGGGAATTAAATAGTATAGAATGTTTACAAAAAGATTTTATAAATAATGTGTCACATGAAATAAAAACACCAATAAGCTCTATACAAGGATTTGCAAAGCTTTTAGAAGAAGATGATTTATCAAAGGAAGAAAGAAAAGAATATTCTGCAATAATAAAAGAAGAAGCAGACAGACTGCTGTATTTATCTACAAATATGTTAAAACTCGCAAAACTAGAAAATCAAGAAAGACTAGAAAATACAGAAGAAATATGCGTTGCAGAACAAATAAGAAGAACAATAAGTGTGCTTGAGCCAAAGTGGAAAGAAAAAAATATAAAATTCAATGTATCATTAAAGGAAGACAAAATATTTGGAGAAAGAGACTTATTGTTTCAAGTTTGGATGAATATAATAGAAAATTCAATAAAATATTCTAAGCAAAATGGACAAATAGATATAAAAATGAAAACAGAAGAAAACAAAATAATTACTGAAATAAAAGATAATGGACAAGGAATAAGCAAAGAAGAATGTGAAAAAATATTCGATAGATTTTATCAAATAGACAAAACACATTCAGGGAAAGGTGTAGGACTAGGCCTTGCAATTGTAAAAAGAATAATAGAATTATCGAATGGCTCAATAAATGTAAAGAGTGAATTAAATAAAGGAACTATATTTACAATAACATTACCGATAAAAATGTAATTTACAGCATTTTCGCTTGATATATATTAGACGGGTTAAAAATTTAAATTGCCTCATTCTTTGTCGAATTAATGAAAAATTTATTTTTCATTAATTTGTTCAAAGATAACACTATTAATTTTTACAAACAATGCGTCGACAGCCCTTTGAGGCGGGGAATACCCGTGAGCTTGGAGACCATTGTTTTTAAAATTAATATGTTATCTTATATAATTAATCTAGCCAAAATTAAAATATGAAAAATTCCAAAAATTGCTCGGTCATGTCGCTTTCGTAGAAATTGTAAATCTTCTCTCTTCGCAGCGCCCTCATTAAAAACGAGATTCCCTACTCATATAGAAGAACAATTTCTACCTCAAGCTCAATCCATTCGCAACGTTTTTTCCATTTTTAATATTTTAATTTTTCAGAAAGCAATTTGCTTACACAAAGTACAACCTATAAAATTAAATCTAATAATAAAGGGGAAAAAGATGAATAAGAAAAAACAAACATTAAAAATAGCAGGAATTAGTATATGGCGAATACTAACATATTTTATAATATATAGTATAGCAGGATATCTTATAGAAACAACATTTGGACTTCTAACAAAAGGAGTTTTAGAAAGTAGAAAAGGCTTTTTATATGGACCTTTTTGTCCAATATATGGATTAGGAGCAGTTGTAATGATATTAGGCTTACAATGCTTTAAGAAAAATAATTATACCTTGTTTTTTGGAGGATTCTTAGTAGGCTCTATAGTTGAATACTTAATAAGCTATTTTGGAGAACTAATATTTAAAGTAAACTGGTGGGATTACTCAAATAATTTTCTTAATATAAATGGAAGAATATGCTTTACTTTCTCGCTATTTTGGGGCTTGCTGGCAATATATTTAATAAGACATTTTAATATAATTGTAGATAAACTAATAGACAAAGTAAAACAGAAAGTTCCAATAAAGTATTTAAAAGGCTTGGTAATAGCAGGAACTGTTATTTTAGCAATAGATGGAATATTAACCGCACTTGCCTTGAAACTATTTTTTGCAAGAACTGTTTATACATATGACTTAAATGTAGTAAATAAAAGCAAATATATTAGTGAATACGAGAGAAAAGAAGAACTAGGAAGAATTTTAGAAATTGAAAACAAAGTCTTTTCAGATAAGAAGATGCTAAGAACATTTCCAAATCTAAAATTAAAGGCAGAAAACCGGAGAACTTATTTATATGGACTCTATTTATAAAGATATACAACCATATTATTATAAATTTAAATATTAAAATAAAACAATAAAAGAAGGCGAAAAAATGATACATATAGGATTAGATGTTGGGTCAACAACAGTAAAAATAGTAGTAATGAACGAAAAATTAAATACAATTTATACTTCATATCAAAGGCACTTTTCTGATACAAGAAAAACTATTTATGAATGTATGAATAAGATTATAGAAAAATATCCAAACGAAGAAATGAAAATTGCACTTACAGGATCTGGAGCACTTTCTGTATCGGAATTTTTAGGAATGCCATTTATACAAGAAGTTGTTGCATGTAAAAGAGCAATAGAAAGGTATATACCAAAAACAGATGTAGCAATAGAACTAGGTGGAGAAGATGCTAAAATAATATATTTTGATAGCTCTATAGAACAAAGAATGAATGGAACTTGTGCACGGTGGAACAGGAGCATTTTTAGATCAAATGGCGAGTCTTTTAAACACTGATACAATAGGACTAAATGAGCTTGCAAAAGAGCATAAAACAATATACCCAATAGCATCAAGATGTGGAGTCTTTGCAAAAACAGATGTACAACCACTTTTAAATGAAGGAGCTGCTAAAGAAGATATTGCCGCTTCTATTTTCCAAGCTGTAGTAAACCAAACAATAAGTGGACTTGCATGTGGAAGACCTATAAAAGGAAATGTAGCATTTCTTGGAGGACCACTAAGCTATTTATCTGAACTAAGAAATCAATTTATTAAAACATTAAATCTGAAAGATGAGGAAATTATATTTCCAAAAGAAGCCCATCTTTTGGTTGCAAAAGGTGCAGCTTTAGAATCAGTTGTTTATAATCCAATATCAATAGAAAAACTAAAAGGAAAACTAGAATTATTAAAAAGCTATAAAGACAATACAGAAGATCACCTAAAACCTTTGTTTACAATTCAAGAAGAATATAGAGAATTTCAGAAGAAACACGGGAAAGATAAAATAAAAAGAGAAGACTTGAAAAAGCATAAAGGCAAATGTTTCTTAGGAGTTGATGCTGGATCTACTACAAGTAAATTAGTGTTAATAGATGAAAACGGAACACTTTTATATTCTGCGTATAAAAATAATGAAGGAAAACCATTAGAAAGTGTTATAAATATGCTTAAAAAATTATATACAAAAATTCCTGAAGGAGCATATATAGCATATAGTGGAGTTACAGGGTATGGAGAAAAATTAATTCAAACAGCATTGAATATGGAAATTGGAGAAATAGAAACAATTGCTCATTATACAGCAGCTAAAACATTTATGTCAAATGCAACAAGCATTGTAGATATAGGTGGACAAGATATGAAATATATAAAAATAAGAAATGGAGCAATTGATAATATAATGCTAAACGAAGCTTGCTCATCAGGTTGTGGCTCTTTCTTAGAAACATTTGCAAAAAGCTTAAATTTAAGTATGGATGAATTTGTAAGAGAAGCGATTAACTCTAGAAAACCAGTAGATTTAGGTTCAAGATGCACAGTATTTATGAATTCAAAAATAAAACAAGCCCAAAAAGAAGGTTATTCTGTGGGAGACATATCCGCAGGACTTTCATATTCAATTATAAAAAATGCAATACAAAAGGTTATGAAAATAAGAGATGTAAGTACTTTAGGAGATAATATTGTAGTTCAAGGAGGAACATTTTATAATGATGCTGTTCTAAGAGCATTTGAATTAATTGTTGGAAAAAATGTTGTAAGACCAGACATAGCTGGGCTTATGGGGGCTTATGGAGTAGCCTTAATTGCAAAAGAAAAATATATGAAGAACAATAATAATTCATATAAATCATCAATATCAAAAAGTGATGAAATAGAACAGTTAAAAATAAATGTAATGCATACTAGATGCAAAGGTTGTGAAAATCATTGCTTACTTACAATAAACCAATTTTCTAATGGAAAAAAGTTCATATCAGGAAACCGTTGCGAAAAGGGAGCAGGACTTGAAAAAGGCAGAAAAGAAATTCCTAATTTGTATGCATATAAATATAATAGATTATTTAGTTATAAATCATTAGAAAAAGAAGAAGCTAAAAGAGGAGAAATAGGAATCCCAAGAGTACTGAATATGTATGAGGATTATCCATATTGGTTTACTCTATTTACAAAATTGGGATTTAGAGTAGTTTTATCCGAAAAGACAAATAGAAAAACTTATGAAAAAGGAATGGAAAGTATACCATCTGAATCTGTTTGTTATCCAGCAAAGCTTTCTCATGGACACATAGTAAGTCTTTTAGAACAAGGAATAAAAACTATATTTTATCCTTGCATAATGCATTCTAGAAAAGAAGACAAAAATGCAAACAACGATTATAATTGTCCTATTGTAATTTCATATTCTGAAAACTTAAAGAATAATATGGAAGATCTTAAAGACAAGGATATACAATTTATAAACCCATTTTTACCATTTGATAAAAATGGACTAGAGGAAAGATTTTTAGAAATAGAAGAATTTAAAAAATATAATTTCACAAAAAAAGAATTAAAAGAAGCAATTAAAGAAGCTGAAAAAGAATATCAAAAATTTAGAGAAGACATAAAGAAAAAGGGGGAAGAAACATTAGAATATTTAAAACAGAATAACTTAAAAGGAATCGTCCTTGCAGGAAGACCATATCACTTAGATACAGAGGTAAACCATGGTATAGATAAAATGATTACAAGTTTAGGACTAGCAGTTCTTACAGAAGACAGCATAGCACACTTGGGAGAAGTAAAAAGACCAATAAGAGTAGTAGACCAATGGATGTTCCATTCTAGATTATATAGAGCAGCAGATTTTGTAGGAAAAACAGACTATTTACAACTTGTACAATTAAACTCTTTTGGATGTGGAGTTGATGCTGTTACAACAGACCAGGCACAAGAAATTCTTGAAAGCTACAACAAAATGTACACATTAATAAAAATAGACGAAATAAACAATTTGGGAGCTATAAGAATAAGAATACGTTCTTTAATAGCAAGTATGAATAATAGATGCAATATAGAAGAAAAACATACAGGAATCTATCAAATAGAAAAGAAACAATTTACAAAAGAAATGAAAAAAGATTATACAATTTTAATACCACAAATGGCGCCTATACATTTTGAACTTTTCGAAGCGGCATTAAATTCTGAGGGGTACAATGTTAAAGTACTTAGAGAATGTACAATGAATACTGTAGAAACTGGATTAAAATATGTAAATAATGATGCATGTTATCCATCAATACTTACAACAGGACAAATGATAGAAGCTTTGAAATCTGGAGAGTATGACACTAATAAAACAGCACTTATGATTTCACAAACAGGTGGAGGTTGTAGAGCAACAAATTATATAGGATTTATAAGAAAAGCCTTAAAAGATGCTGGATTTAAAAATGTTCCTGTAATATCATTTAGTTTTGCTGGGCTAGAGAAGAATCCTGGATTTAAAATAACACTTCCACTACTAAAAAAACTTGTAAAAGCAGCAATATATGGAGATTTACTTCAAACTGTATTACACAAAAATAGAGCTTATGAAGTAAACAAAGGAGAAACAAATAAATTATACGAAAAATGGCTAAGTAGATGTAAAGAATTAACTTGCAAAGCAACTGCAAAGGAATTTAATAAAAGTATTTATAATATTGTAGAAGATTTTGAAAAAATAAAATTAGACACAAGTATTAAAAAGCCAAAAGTAGGAATAGTAGGAGAGATTTTAATTAAATATCATCCATTTGGAAACAATTACACAGAGGAACTCTTAGAAAAAGAAGGAGCAGAAGTAGTAATGCCTGAACTTATGGGATTTGTTAAATATGTACTAAAAAATACTCCTATTAGAACTAAATTACTAAAAACATCAAAGATAAAATCTGATGTATGTGAACTAGCATTAAATTTTGTTGATGTAATAGAAAAAGATTATTATAAAGCACTAAGAAATTCTAAAAAAGAATATATAAAACCTTGCAACATTAATAAATTAGAAGATGAAGTAGAAGAAATTCTATCTACCGGAAATCAAACAGGGGAAGGCTGGCTTTTGACTGCAGAAATGCTAGAATTTATACAAGAAGATGTTCCCAATATAATCTGCTTGCAACCATTTGCCTGTCTTCCAAACCATGTAGTAGGAAAAGGTGTTATAAAAACAATAAGAGGTAAATACCCAAATGCGAATATTGCTGCAGTGGATTATGATCCAGGAGCAAGTGAAACTAATCAGACAAATAGAATTAAATTATTAATGACTGTAGCAAAAGATAACTTAAAAGCAGATAAAAATAGGGCAAAAGCTTTAAAAAAAGAAAACGAAATATATGATATAAAAAATTTAATATAAATTTCATGTTAAAGTAGAAATACAAATATGTACAATGGCGATGGACTTTTGGTCTAATTTAGAACACGAAGTAAAATATAAGCCAACTAAAAAAGTCTCTAGTAAGATTTCTAAAGAGCTAATATCTTGTGCGCAATTAGTAAATAAACTAGACGATAAAATGATGAAAATATATAATACATAGAAAACAATATTTAATGTAGGAGTGGGCCTTGTGTCTGTCCGAAAATAGAAGTGGAGGATTTTATGCTAAGGACAATAGAAATATATTTCCTATTATTCTTTACCTATGCAGTATTAGGGTGGATAATGGAGGTAACATTAAAACTAATAAGCGAAAAAAGATTTATAAATAGGGGATTTTTAATAGGGCCATATTGCCCAATATATGGCTATGGAGTAGTACTAATTACAATTTTATTAAAAAAGTACCAAGAAGACATAGTTGCAACATTTATATTTTCTATATTAATATGTGGTACTTTGGAATACTTTACAAGTTACTTTATGGAAAAGATTTTCCACGCAAGGTGGTGGGATTATAGCCAAAGAAAATTTAATATAAATGGAAGAATATGTTTAGAAACTTTGATACCATTTGGAATTATGGGCTGCTTAATTATATACATTACAAACCCAGTACTATTAAACTTAATAGGCAAAATACCAGTTATACCATTGCATATATTATCAGCGATATTATTTATATGCTATGTAGTTGATAATATTATATCTGGTAAGATTGTATCAAACTTAAAAGAAATATCATCAAATGTAAAAGACAATACAGAAGAAATATCTCAAAAAGTAAAAAATATTATTTCAAAAAAATCTGTATTACATAGAAGATTAGTACAAGCTTTCCCAAATATAAAACCAAAAGTTGATTTAAAAGAATGGATAAGCAAAGGTGAAGAAAGAATAAATGAAATTAAAGAAAAAATCATAAAATAAAATATTTGATAAGCATTGATTTTGTTATATAATATATATTGATAGGAGTTAATATATTATGGAAGAAAAAAATTTAAAAGAAATGCCAAAAGCAGTTTTGCACATACATTTAGATGGTTCATTAAGACCAAGAACAGTATATAATTGGCTAAAAGAAAAAGGTAAAGATGTTACTTTAGAACAAGTACAAAAAGCTTTAATGGTGAAAAAAGATTGTAGAGATTTAAATGAATATTTAGAAAAATTTGATTTACCATTAGAAGTATTACAAAATGAAGAAAACATAGAACAGGCTACATATGAACTGTTTGAAGATTTAGCAAAACAAAATGTTATTTATGCAGAAGTGAGATTTGCACCAAGTCTACATATAAAAGAAGGATTGAAGTATGAACAAATAGTTGAATCTGCAATAAGAGGAATGAATAAAGCAAAAGAAAAATATGGCATAGAAGGAGGACTTTTATTATGCTGTATGAGAGGAGAAGATAATACAATAAGCAATTTAAAAACAGTATCAGCATCAAAGAAATATATGAGAAAAGGAGTAATCGGGCTGGATTTAGCAGGAGCAGAAGCTTTATATCCAACTTCTGATTATGAAGATATATTTAAAGTAGCTAAAGCCAACAATATTCCATTTACAATTCATGCAGGAGAAGCAGCAGGAGCAGAAAGCATAAAAAAAGCACTAGAATATGGAGCAAAAAGAATTGGACATGGAGTAAGATGCTTAGAAGACGACAATTTAGTTTCAGAATTAATAAGAAGAGAAATACCTTTAGAAGTTTGTCCTATAAGTAACCTACAAACAAAGGCAACAGGAGAAAAACATCCAATTGAAGAATTGTATAGGAAAGGAATTAAAGTAACTATAAATCCAGATAACGATACAGTATCGAACACAAATATAGTAGAGGAATATAAATGGGTTTTAGAAAATACCAATTTGACAGTAAAAGATATAATAGCAATGAATGAATATGCAATTAGAGGTGCTTTTATACCTCCAACAAAGAAAGCGGAATTAATAGCTAAAATAAACGAATATAAAAATAGATAAGAAAAAAGTGATAAAATTTTATAGAAATTTAATAATCCTCCTAAAATAAGCATACTTATTATTAGGAGGATTATTTATGTTTTATGTAACAAATAAAGATAAAATAGTATCAACTGTTATTGCACTAAGTACAGTGCTAGTATTATTTTTAATAGCAACCACTATTAAACAAAACAATATAGGTAATACTATCCAAACATCTGCTAGCACAAGCAAAATGTTACCAATATATAGTGTGGATACAGAAGAAAATAAAGTAGCACTTACAATAAACTGTGCTTGGAATGCAGAAGATATAGATTTAATTTTAGATGTTTTGTCTAAAAACCAAGTTAAAGCAACATTTTTCATTGTGGGAGATTGGGCAAGTAAATTTCCAGATGCAGTAAAAAAAATAAGTGATAGTGGAAATGAAGTAGCAAATCATTCGGAATCACATGCGCATGTAAATAATTTGAACTATGAGAAAAATGTAGAACAGATAATAAAGTGTTCTGATAGAATAAATAAAATAACAGGAAAACCAACTACATTGTATAGAGGACCATATGGGGAGTATAATAATACAGTAGTAAAGGCAGCAGAAGATAACAACCATACAATGATACAATGGAACATAGACTCTTTAGACTATAAAGGACTTACAGGGGAACAAATGTGGGAAAGAATAGAACCTAAATTAGCTAAGGGCAGTATTATATTAATGCATAACGGAACAGAAAATACGGCATTAAGTCTAGATATTATAATAAATAATATCAAGGAAAAAGGATATAATTTGGTTACCGTGTCGGATTTGATTTATAAAGATAACTATACTATTGATAACAACGGAGTACAGCAGAAAAAATAGGACTTTATACAAAATATTTGTAATATTTATCTTGTCCATGAATAAAATTTATTAATAGTTTACAAAGGAGAGATAAATATGTGGTATACAATGCCTTTAGGTGAAGTCCTAAAGAAATTAAGAAGTGATTTAAATACAGGGTTAAGGGAAGAGCAGATAGAAGACATAAGAAAAATATATGGAGAAAACAAATTATCGGAAAAAAAGAAAGAAAGCATAATAATAAAATTTTTTAAACAATTTAATGACTTTATGATAATAATTCTTATAGTAGCTTCAATTATATCTGCTGTCATGTCATATGTTGAAGGAAAAAATGATTATTTAGATTCAGTAATAATAATACTTATAGTAGTTGTAAATGCAATAATGGGTGTAGTACAAGAAGCAAAAGCAGAAAAGTCGTTAGAGGCCTTAAAAAAGATGTCTGCACCAACAGCAAAAGTAAAAAGAAATGGTGTTGTAAAAACAGTGCAAAGTACGGAACTTGTGCCAGGAGATTATATAATAATAGAAGCGGGAAGCTATATTCCAGCAGACAGTAGACTTATAAAAGCATACAACTTAAAAGTCGAAGAATCATCTTTAACAGGGGAAACAGTTCCGGTTTTAAAAGATGAAAAAGCAATAGTAGGAGAAAATACGCCAATTGGGGATATAGTAAACATGGTATGGGGAGCTACAATAGCTGTATCTCGGACATGCAGAAGCAATAGTAACAAATGTAGGGATGGACACTAAAGTTGGTAAAATTGCTACAATGATACTTTCAGATGAATCTCCAGAGACTCCATTGCAAAAGAAATTACGGAGAGGTTGGAAAAAAATTAGGATTAGCTGCATTAGGAATATGCTTTCTAATATTTATAATAGGCTTATTTAAAAAAATACCAGTAAATGAAATGTTTATGACATCTGTAGGACTTGCAGTTGCAGCAATACCAGAGGGACTCCCAGCAATAGTAACAATAATGCTTTCAATAGGTGTTACTAAAATGGCAAGAAAGAACAGCATTATAAGAAAATTACCAGCAGTTGAAACTTTGGGAAGTAGTACAGTAATATGTTCAGATAAAACTGGAACTTTAACACAAAATAAGATGAGCGTAGTTGAAACATGGGGAATAAATCAAAAAAAAGCATTAGAAGATAAAAGAAATATATTAAAATTAGCATCAATGTGTACAGACTGTAATATTTCTTCAGAAGAAGGAAAGCTAATTGCTATAGGTGAGCCTACAGAAACAGCAATAGTAAATGCAGCATTAGAAATTGGAGAAAATAAAGACGAAATTTATAGAGTAGAAAAGAGAATAAATGACATACCATTTGATTCTGAACGAAAGTTAATGACAACAATACATAAAATAAACAATAGATATAGAATAATAACAAAAGGAGCACCAGATGTATTATTAAAAAAATGTACAAAGGTATATGTAAATGGAAAAATAAATAGTCTGGATGCAAATAACAGAATGATAATAATAAATAAAAATAGTAATATGGCACAAAAAGCTTTGAGAGTAATAGCTGTTGCCTATTTGGATTTAGAAACATTACCAAATAAAATAGATAATAGCATAGAAAATAATTTAGTATTTGTAGGACTTATTGGAATGATAGATCCTCCAAGAAAAGGAGTAAAAGAAGCGGTAAATACTTGTAAAACTGCTGGAATAAAAACTGTAATGATTACAGGGGACCATATAGCTACAGCAACAGCGATTGCTAAAGATTTAGGAATATTGAAATTAGGCGATAGAGCTATTACCGGAGAAGAACTAGATAAGATATCACAAACCGAATTAGAAAAAAACATAATGAACTATTCTGTTTTTGCACGAGTATCACCAGAACACAAAGTAAGGATAGTAAAGGCTTTTCAAAAATCACGGAAATGTAGTTGCTATGACAGGAGACCGGAGTAAATGATGCTCCTGCATTAAAAAATGCAGATATAGGAGTAGCAATGGGAAAACGGAGGAACAGATGTAGCAAAAAATGCTTCTGATATGATACTTGCAGATGATAACTTTGTAACTATTATAGAGGCAGTAAAAACGGGAAGGCACATATATGAGAACATAAAAAAAGCAATACATTTCCTACTAGCAACAAATATAGGAGAAATAGTAGCCATATTTATGGGACTCGTATTAGGACTAGAAAGCCCACTACTTGCAATACAGCTATTATGGATAAACTTAGTAACAGACTCTTTCCCAGCAATAGCTTTAGGCTTAGAGCCAATTGACAAGGATATAATGAAAAAGAAACCAATAGATTCTAAAAAAAGTATTTTTGCAGATGGATTATGGGGAAAAATATTTGTTGAGGGAACTATGATAGGCATGTTAACACTATTTGCTTTTAGTTTAGGAAACAAACTATTTGGATTAGAAGTTGGAAGAACAATGGCTTTTGTATCGCTAAGTATGCTAGAACTAACACATAGCTTTAACGTTAGAAGTGAAGAATCTATATTTAAAATAGGAATATTTAAAAATATTTATTTAATAGGAGCTTTTGCATTAGGGTTAATATTACAAGTATCTGTAGTAATAATACCACAAATTGCAAGAATATTTGATGTAGTACCATTAAACAAAATACAATGGATATATACAATGTTAATATCAATATCTCCAATATTTATACTAGAAATCCAAAAGAAAATAAATGAAATAAAGTTCGGAAAAATTATATATAAAACAGCAATGAAATAATTAAAGAAAAAATTATAAAAAAATCATTTTTGGAAACAATATTTTCAAAGGTGGTTTTTTATGTTAAAAATATTAAAAAATAGAAAAAGAAAAGATATTATATTAATAGTAATTTTAATAGTTTCTACAGTATTATATTTATCGTATAATATATTTTTTAGAGAAGATTCCAACTCATCATATGCACTTTCTAAATATGGTTCAAGAAGTGATGAAGTAAGACAAATACAAGCAAAATTAAAAAGATGGGGATATTATAATGGAAGTGTAGATGGAATATATGGTTCGCAAACTCTCTCTGCAGTTAAGTGGTTTCAGTCTAAAAATGGACTAACAGTTGATCGGAATAGCAGGACCTAAAACACTTGCTGCAATGGGAATATATTCTTCAAGTAGCTCAAACACAACAACAAATTCTAGTTCGGACTTAAATCTGCTTTCACATTTAGTATATGCAGAAGCAAGAGGAGAGCCATATTCTGGACAAGTAGCAGTAGCCTCAGTTGTATTAAATAGAGTAAAAAATTCATCATTTCCAAACACAGTTGCAGGAGTAATATATGAAAGGGGAGCATTTTCAGTTGTAAGTGATGGACAAATAAACTTAACACCAAATGAAACCGCAAAAAAAGCAGCACAAGATGCTATAAATGGATGGGACCCATCATATGGAGCAATATATTACTTTAATCCAAACACAGCAACAAGCGCATGGATTTGGTCAAGACCTGTAACTGTCGTAATAGGAAATCATAGATTTTGCAAATAGTTTTTTCTTTTTAGCAGAATTAAATTAGATAAATTGTAATTTGTTTTATTGATGTGTGAGGTGTGATGTGGGAGGTGTAATTCGTAGGGGCGTATTGCATACGCCCTAGAACAAATCCGATGTAAACGGCTGTATGTGTCGCGGCCCTCGGCGACCCGCAATCGTAGAATTAACCAAAAATGTAGGGGCAGGCCCTGTGTCTGCCCGAAAACGCAAAACACATTACATTTACGATTCAGGACAGTCCCCTTTTGTCATTCAACAAAAGAGGGACAGTCCCTAGAATCGTTCACACAAATTACAATTTATCCAATTGACTTTTTTATAATATATTGATAATATATAAACATAATTGGAGGAACAAATGATATTATATCCAAATACATATGTAACAAGTGTAAAAGAGATTACAATAGAACTGTTAAATAAAAACAATATTAAAGGATTATTATTAGATGTTGATAATACATTAATAGATTTTGATTTAAAGATATTAGAAGGTTCTAAAGACTGGATAAATTCTTTAAAAGAAAACAATTTCAAATTATGCATATTATCAAATACTAATAAAATAGAAAAAGTAAAAATGGTTGCAAAGGAATTGAATATACCATATATAAACTTTGCAAAAAAGCCATTAAAAAAAGGATTTAAAAAAGGTGCAGAATTATTAAAACTACAACCAAATCAAATTGCTGTTGTTGGTGATCAAATAATGACTGATGTACTTCGGTGGGAATAGAATGGGAATGTTTACAATTCTTACTAAGCCATTAGGGGAAAAAGACATATTTATTACAAGAGTAAAAAGGCCATTAGAAAACCTAATAATAAGAAAATATGTACAAAAGGTAAAAAAGGAAAGTGAGAGATAAAAATGTACTTTAATGATATACATATATTATATTATGTTGCATTTGCAATAATAGGCGGTTTTATAGGACAATTTGTCGATTATTGCAATAGATGTTTTTTAAAAGAAGAAAAAATTTTTTCTAAAAATAGTTTAGCAAAATACAAGAGAATAATGATTCCTAATTATTTTTTAATAATTGCTACAGCAATTGGATACATAGCTTTAGTTTATAAATTTGGAATACAAAGAGATATACTTCAAAATTTAGATTTAATAAAATATATATTTTTATTACCAATGTTAGAATGTGCATTTGTTGTAGATTTAAAAGAACAAATAATTCCAAACAGATTAAACTTACTGATGTTTGAAATAGGCCTAGTAATTTTATTTATACACGGATTTACAAATATCAATATTTCTTTAAATATGCTGTATGGAATGGTAGCAGGAGCAGGAATTTTTATGCTTATTACGCTACTAGGAGGCCTTATTGCAGGAAAAGAAGCAATGGGAATGGGAGACGTAAAATTAATGGGAGCACTTGGATTATATTTTGGATTACAAAATATAGTTGTTATATCAGTGTTATCTTTTTTAATAGGAGCAATAATAAGTGTTATATACATGATAATAAAAAGGAAAAATGCAAATACATATATACCTTTTGGCCCCTTTATAGTTGCATCTTCAATTATAACTATTTTTGTACCATTTAGTATATTATTTACAATATTAATGAAGATTTTTACATTAGGAATGTACTAAAGCATTAGAGCTTTACAAAATTAATACGTTAAAAATTAAGAATGAACAATACAAGATTTGCTTTGAAAATTTTGAAAGGGGTGTTTGTTTATGAATTACAAGATACGTACTTTAAGAGAAAAATTAAAAAGCTTAAATTTAGAAGGGATGATAGTATCAAACCCAGTAAATATTAAATATCTTACAAACATAAAGTCAGAGGGAACATTATTAATAACAAGAAAAGAAAATATTTTTTTAACTTATACTATGTTTTTAGAAGACGTAAATAGAACACTTACAATAGATGATGAAATTATTGCAGCAGATATGAGAGATATATCTAGCGAAGAAGCACAAAATTTCTTTGTGTTTTGCGAAAATATTGGATTTGAAGAAGACTATGTAACATATGAACAATACAAAAGATTAAAACAAAGGTACAGAATTAATAACATGGTGGAAACTGAGGGCATAATTGAAAAACAGAGAATGATAAAAGAAGAAGAAGAAATTGAAAATATAAAAAGAGCATGTGAAATTACAGATAAATGCTTTGAACATTTGCTAACATACATAAAAGAAGGAATGACAGAAAAACAAATAGCTTTAGAAATAGAAATGTTTTTTAAAACAAATGGAGCAGAAGGAAACTCTTTTGATCCAATAGTTGCAAGCGGACCCAACTCTTCTATACCACATTGGAAGCCTTCTGATAGAAAAATACAAATGGCAGATCCAATATTAATAGATATGGGATGCAAATATAAAGGATACTGTTCAGATATGACAAGAACAATTTTTATGGGTTGCATTTTAGAAGAAATTAAGCCAGTATATGACTTAGTATTAAAAAATCAAAAGAATGTTATAGAAGAGGCTAGAAGCAATTATAATATAAAAACATTATCAAGAATGGTAGATGACAGTTTTAAATTTAATAACTATACATTGATACATGGACTAGGGCATGGAGTAGGACTAGAAATACACGAAATGCCAAATATAAATTCTAAAAGTGAAAGCTTTTTAAAAGAAAATATGGTTGTCACAGACGAACCTGGAATATATTTGCCAGGAAGATATGGAATAAGAATAGAAGACACAGTATTAATTACCAAAACTGAATGCATACCGCTTACAAAATCGAGTAAAGAGTATGTAGTAATATAAGAAAGGCATTTTGCTAAGTATACCTTCGAAGAAAGTGCAAAATACATGCCACTCGCTTTGCTCGGGCGTTTTAAGGTAGCCTAACCTTGTTGTATACGGAAAAATCTTCGATTTTTCCTATACAATAAGAAAGGCAGAATAAATGCCTTGCTTATTTATAATTATTAAAGTTCTCATTTCCTGGTATAGAAAAATGCTATAATCGCCATTAGCTTTGAGATTTTTTTAGAAACTCAAATCGGTTAGAACAAAGGGCGATTTTAAGTTGATTAGCGTTATAATAACAAAAATGCTTAAAATTTGCAAAAAAAGTAAATTTATTGTATAATGTTTACATAAAAAGGAGAAAAGCATGAAAGATATTAAAGATTATACAGTAATAGAGCTAATAGAAAAATATAAAGCTTATATAGAAACAGACCCAGAGAAAATTTTATTATCTTATTTTTTGGATTCTGAAAAAAGACAAATAAAGAAAAGCTTAGAATTTAATAGTTTAAGTAATAAAGGAAAAGTAAAAGCGATAACTAAACTAATAATGAGTAATCCATTTATGAATGATGAAGATAGCTGGAAAATAAATATATTTTTCAAAATATATAGAAACTTTTCTAGCAAAATGGATTCTAAAGAATTAGCAGAATTAAAAAAAATAATTCTAGGAGACAAAGAGTTTGCAATTATAAAAGTAAATGATGATATAAATTCAAATATACCAGAATATGAAATAGTTACTAGAGAAAATAAAAAAAGAATTTTTTCAATAAAAAGCGATAGAACTAGAAAATTTGTATCAAATGCATTTGCACTTTCAGATATTGAAAACTTAAGTGCAATAGTAGATGCTAAATTTGGAGAAAAAGTTTTTTCTGCAATGTTAAACAATTTGGTAAAACAATTTTTATTAGAAAATAATATAGTGAGCTTACAAGAATTTGAGAAATTATATGAAGAAGAAAAAATTGATGAAGTATTAGAAGAATGCCAAGACCAATTTGCTGATTTTATAAGAATTTATTTTGAAGATAATTTGCAATATATAGATCTTACAAAAATGCTATTAAGTTCTGCAGCAGTACTCATAAAAGAAATTGAAGTAGCAAAGGAGACAGACGATAAAGAAGTAGATTATGCTAGTATTATAAAATATTTGAAAGATTTAAACAAAGAATTAGGAAGAAATACATATAAAAATATAACATATCCGTATATAGAATATGGAAAAGGGATATTTAATATTAATAAAGAAACGATAGAGCAATTTTTATCTAGATGCACAGAGAATGACTATGTTACAGATAAAGAAATTCAAGATATTCATAATCAGATATTAGAGGGAAATTTAACTCAAGATATCCAAAAAAGAAGAATTGCAAATATAAATTTAGAAGATTTAGTTTTGCTAAGTGGAAAATATGAAGAAGTAGAAAAAGAAGAAGAAGAAAAAGATAAAATTTTAAAGTGTAGCTTAGAGCTTATGGATTATCTTAAAAATGAAGGTGAAATAACAGAAGAGAAAGCTTTGGAATTGTATATAAAAGGAAAAATAGACCTAGATATAATTAAGAGTATAGCAAACAGCACCTTTTCAGAAGAATATTGTAATGAAAAATTTAGAGAGCTATATGAAAGAGCTTTATATTCTATTAGTGATAACAAGGAACTTAAAACTTTAAAAACAGAAGAGGGAGAAGAATTAAGAAGATTTTCTAAATTATATAGGAAACTTAATGACTCTGAAAAATTTGATATAGATAACTTGATAATAAAATTAATAACTGCATATAACGAAGAAGAATATTCAGCTGAGGTTATGAGTGATTTATATGATTTAAAACTAGCTACTATGGAAAAATGTATAGAATGGGTAGGAAAAGATATTCTATTAAAACAATATGAGAAAGGTACCTTACAACCAGCAAAAGTACAGGAATTGTATGATGATGGGAAAATTAAAATAGAAGATATTGCTTATTTAATAAAAGAAATAAAAAATCCTGGAGAAAGATTTATGATAATAGGTGCAATCTTTCCAGAAGAGAATGAGCGAGATAATAGTATAAGGCAAAAACTTGTAGAAGAGTGCATAAATGTTGAAAAAGAGAATACTCATAATAGCCAAAAAGGAAAAAGACAAATAGTAGAAAAAGACAAAAAAACTTCAAAGAAAATGGTAACAAATCCTTTCGCAAGAATGAGATTATTTAAGGAATTAGATGAAGAATATAGCTTTGAACTTATAACAGATGGACATGGAATAATAAAATTGCCAAATCTAAAAAAGATAATAATTGAAAAAATGCTTGATAAAAACAAACAACCGGCATATGGAACTGCAACATATATTTTAGAAGAAAACTACTATTATGAAAACTATGGAAGTATAGTAGAAAATGGAAAAATAAATAGAACAGAATTATATAGTAATATAAATGTAAAAAGTGTAGATAGAATAATACACTCTATTGATGGTTGGGGGCAAAGTATAAAAAGAATTTTAAAAATAGACGAAAACTCAAATTGGAGTAAAGAAGATATTGAAACAATAGATACCATTATCGAAAAAATTAAGGAAAGTAAAAGAGAAAAATGATTAATTTTATAAAAGAGAATACTAAAGTAAATAATTTATATTTAGGACAAGCTGACTTAAACAAAATTGTAAGAGAATTTAAAGAGGTATTAATAGAGAATAAACAAAAAATCTTAGAAATATATAAAATAGATAATAAAAATTGTATGCAATCCATAAATTTTGAAACTATGTTAGACATATTAAAAATGTATGAAAATGAAGAAATAAACAAAAAAAATAAAAAAACAATAACAGCAGCATTGTATTATGGAAATCCATACATAACTATAAATTTATGCATGCATGCATTACTGCAGAAAAAAGCAATAATGGCGCTAATTTATGACAGTTTATTAGGAATAAATAAATTTATAATTAATGCTTTTAATTCTATATTAAAAAAATACAGAATAACAAGTATCATTGAATTATTTAATTGTGTAAAAATAGAAGAAATAAAGAAATTTGAAAAATGCGTAGACAAAATAATTTGTATAGGAAACACAAATTTATATTATCAATTAAAAAAACAAGATATAGAAAAACTAGAATATATACCTTTTAATAACATGGCAATATATTGTGACGAAGATGAATATTCACAGCTACAATTTGAATTATATAATTATTTAACAAAAATAGGTATAGAAGCAGAAATATGTGAAGAAGATATAGAAGAGTTTATAGAATATGTAAATTTAAATAATGAGCTAGAAAATATAGTAATCCTATCGAAATCTAATGAAGTAATACAAAAAGCAAAACAGGAAATAAAAAAACATAAAATTTACATAAATGAGAATCCTCTTAAAGAAGAAAAATTTAAATTAAAATAAAACTATTTATAGTAGATGTATATTCAAAAATAGATGAAAAACAAGCAAGCTTCAAGAGAAACCGTGGAAAATAGGTTGCTTTTGAATAATATAGGTTTACAATAGATATGTCACACTAAAGAAAATAAAATTGAAAAGGAAATACCAATATGATATAGTTTGAA
>CAKPJM010000006.1 GCA_934162625.1 uncultured Clostridia bacterium | reverse complement strand
GAGTACCGCACTGGGACACTATACTTCATACATGTAGTGGAGCAATGCTAGGAGCATTAGGTTTTTCTTTTATTAATATTTTAAATAAGCATGAAAAAGTGCATGTGGAATTAGCACCAATATTTGTTGCAATATTTGCTTTTGCTTTTGCAGTGTCACTTGGCGTAATATGGGAAATATATGAGTTTACATTTGACGGAATATTAGGATTAAACATGCAAAAATTTGCATTAGAAAACGGAACTGCCCTTATGGGAAGAGAAGCCTTAAAAGATACAATGGAAGACCTGATAGTAGACTGTATAGGAGCTTTTACAATGTCAACAATTGGATATATATCACTAAAATATAAAAAAGGCTGGATAGAAAAGTTATTAATAAAAATAAAAAAGTAAAGGGAAATCCCTTTATTTTTTTGAAAAATAATCATACTTGTCCGAATGGGTAATATAATCTAATATGAAATAATTTAGTAATTATACAAAGGAGAATACAAATGTTAAAAAAAGGAGAACACACACAGTTAAGTAATTTAAAAATAGGACAAAGAGCAAGAGTTTTAGGTTTGCATTTGGACAAACCAGAAGTAAGAAGGCATTTATTAGATATGGGAATAACAAAAGGAACAGAAATTTTAATTAAAAAAATTGCACCGATGGGGGATCCTGTTGATATAGAACTTAGAGGTTATGAACTGTGCATTAGAAAAGAGGAAATGAAAAACATTGATGTGGAGGTGCTATAATGAAAATCGCATTAGTAGGAAATCAAAACAGTGGTAAAACCACACTTTTTAATTTACTTACTGGAACAAATCAAAAAATAGGAAATTGGCCAGGTGTGACAATAGAAAGAAAAGTAGGAAAAATAAAAGATTTAGGAGATGACTTAGTAGACTTACCGGGAATCTATTCGCTTAGTCCATATACAGTAGAAGAAGAAGTTTCAAGAAGGTTTGTATTAGAAGACAAGCCAGATGTAATAATAAATATAGTAGATGCTACATCAATAGAAAGAAGCCTATACCTTACTACCCAACTTATGGAGTTAGATACAAAGGTTATAATAGCACTTAATATGGCTGATAGATTAGAGAAAAAAGGAATACATATAGATAAAGAAAAACTATCAAAAGAGATAGGAACAGATGTTGTAATTATATCCGCATTAAAAGCAACTGGAATAGAGAAATTAAAAGATACAATAAAAAAATATAATAAGCAAAAAAATAGAAGTAAAGAAATATTTAAATCAGATATAGAAAATGAAATAATTAACATAGAAAATGAATTAAAAGTAAATAGATTTATGGCAATAAAAATATTAGAGAATGACAAGCTATATCAAAGCTATCAAAAAGGAAGTGTAAAAAACAGTAGGCAAAAACTTGAAGAAACATACAAAATGGACATAGAAGAAATTATTGCAAATGCTAGGTATGAGTACATAGTTAAAATAAAAAATAAATCAACAACAATAACTCCAATAAAAGAAACTATGTCAGATAAATTAGATAAAATATTTTTAAATAAGTTTTTAGCATTTCCTATATTTGTAGTGATAATGTTTTTAGTCTATTATTTATCAGTAGGGGTTGTTGGAAGCTTTACAGTTGATGGAATTTCAGGATTAGTAGAAAACTTTGGAGAAATTGTAAGAGAAGGCTTAACAAATTTAGGTGCATCAGCATGGTCAACAAGTTTAGTTGTAGATGGAATAATTGCAGGAGTAGGAGCAGTTTTAGGTTTTGTACCACAGTTAATTATATTATTCATTTGTATATCAATATTGGAAACTACTGGATATATGTCTAGAGTAACATTTTTATTAGACAAGTTATTTAAAAAATTTGGATTAAGTGGAGAAACTTTAGTGCCATTCATAGTTGGACTTCGGATGTAGTGTGCCTGCAATAATGTCAACAAGAATAATAAAAGATAGCAAAGAAAGAGAACTATCTATAATGCTAACACCATTTATACCATGTAGTGCAAAATTGCCAATAATTGCAATGTTTACAGGATACTTTTTTGCAGATAAATCTGGACTTGTTTCTGCATCATTATACTTTTTTGCAATAGCAATAATTTTAATATCTGCTATTATTATTAAAAAATTATTTATGAAAGATAGCGGAACAGCGTTTATATCTGAACTTCCAGAGTATAAATTGCCAAGTGTAAAATATGTAGCAAGGGATGTATTTGATAAAGTAAAAGAATTTATAAAAAGAGCAGGAACAATAATACTATTTTGTTCAGTAGTAATCTGGTTTTTACTATCATTCTCTTGGAAATTAGAATATGGAGTGGAAATAAAAGATAGCATTTTAGCAAGCATAGGAAATGCTATTTCATGGATATTCTATCCAATACTTGGAACAGTTAGCTGGGAAGCGTCTGTATCAGCTGTGCAAGGATTAGTTGCAAAAGAACAAGTAATATCATCAATGAATATAATAGCAGGATTAAGTGAAGAGGTAGAAGAGGGAGCCTTATTATTTAAATCAGTAGCATTTAATTTCTTTACTCCTGCAAGTGCATATGCATATATGGTATTTAATTTATTTAGTGCACCATGCTTTGGGGCAATAGGAGCAATGAGAAGAGAACTTGGTACAACCAGGAAAATGTTTAAAGCAATAGCTTTTCAAACAGGATTAGCCTGGATTTTGGCTAGTATAGTATTTAATGTAGGAACATTTATTGGTAATTTGTAAAATGGAAGTGCGCAGTGTGATGTGGGAAGTGTGAAAGGATAAGGAGAGTTTTTATGAATTTTGTAGATTTCATTATTTTAGCAGTTGTTATAGGAGTGTTAGGTATAATAGCATATTTTAATTTTATAAAAAAAGATAAAGATGTATGCTCAAAATGTATATATAAAAGGGAAGGGTGCAATTGCGGAAAGAAAAAATAAATATAGAAAACATTTGACATTTAATGGAAAAGATAGTATACTATAGTTAACTTAAGTTAATATGATGATGTCATATGTAAAATCGAACTAAGTGGATTGCGACACTTAGTTCTTTTTTTGTTTAATAGGAAAAATCGAAGATTTTCCTATTAAACAAAATGCTATAATCGCTATTGCCTTTGAGATTTCCTCATTTCATTCGGAAACTCAAATCGGCGAGAAGAAAAGTGTGGCAAAGCCACTTTTCTTGCTGAATGGAAAAATTGAAAGTTTTGAGTATTCAACGAAAAACAAGAGTGTAATTGCGATACACTCTTGTTTGACTATTATCAGTCTTTTGGGTCATTAGCATTTGATTTAGTTTCTTCATCTTCTAAAATCAACTCTATCAAATGCCAAATTAAATCTGCTGTTGTCATATGTAAAATCCTCCTTTCCTAAAGATTTCCTCTGGAAAAGGATGGAAATATTATATAGGAATAAGATTTAAAAATCAACAAAAAATCCCAAAAAATGTAAAAAATAAAATCTAATTAAAAGATATATTTTTATTTACTTTAACTAATTTATAATATAAAATAACAAATGTAAAAAGAAAGGAATGATATATATAATGGATAAAATAGCAGGGGTTATAGCACATGAATTAGGAGTAAAAGAGTTTCAAGCACAAAATACAATTAAATTAATTGATGATGGGAATACAATTCCTTTTATTGCTCGTTATAGAAAGGAAGCAACAGGAGGATTAAGTGATGAAGTGTTAAGAAACTTAAATGATAGATTAACATACTTAAGAAATCTAAATAAAAGAAAAGAAGAAATATCTAAATCAATAGAAGAACAAGGAAAGATGACAGATGAACTAAAAATTCAAATAGAAAATGCAATTACGCTTTCAGAAGTGGAGGATATTTATAGACCATATAAACAAAAGAAGAGAACAAGAGCTTCAATTGCAAAAGAAAAAGGATTAGAGCCATTGGCTACAATTATATATTTGCAAGTAGATAAAAGACCTGTTTTGGAAATTGCAAAAGAATTTATAAATGAAGAAAAGGGCGTAAACAATGAAGAAGAGGCACTTACAGGAGCAAAAGATATAATTGCAGAAAATATATCAGATGTGGCAGAATATAGAAAAAGAATAAAGCAGATGTGTTACAGAGAAGGTTTAATAAAAACAAAAGCTACAAATGATGAAGAGAAATCTAGTTATGAAATGTACTATGATTTTTCAGAAAAAATTAATAGAATACCAAGTCATAGAATTCTTGCAATAAATAGAGGAGAAAAAGAAGATTTTTTAAAAGTAAAGTTAGAAAAGCCAGAAGATACTATAATAAACTATATAGAAAATGACATTATAAAAGGAAATACAGAATTTACAGATATTTTAAAAGAAACCATAAACGATAGTTTTAAAAGATTAATTGAGCCTTCAATAGATAGAGAAATTCGCTCAGATTTAACAGAAAAAGCAGAAGAACAAGCAATTAAAGTATTTGGAAAAAATGCTAAACAATTATTATTGGGGAGTCCAATAAAAGGTCAAACAGTAATGGGATTTGACCCAGCATATAGAACAGGATGCAAAATTGCTGTAATAGATGAAACAGGAAAAGTTTTAGATACTGCAACAATTTATCCAACAGCTCCACAAAATGATGTAGAAAATAGCAAAAAGACTTTGTTAGACTTAATTAAAAAAGACAATATAAATATAATTGCAATAGGAAATGGAACAGCATCAAGGGAATCAGAACAATTTGTCTCTGATGTTATAAAAGAAGCAAGTAAAGATGTAAATTATGCAATAGTTAGCGAAGCAGGAGCTTCTGTTTATTCTGCATCAAAACTTGCAACAGAAGAATATCCAGATATAAACGTATCTATAAGAGGAGCAATATCAATAGCAAGAAGACTTCAAGATCCACTTGCAGAACTAGTAAAAATAGATCCAAAATCAATTGGAGTAGGGCAATATCAACATGATGTTAACCAAAAAAGACTTTCTGAAAGCTTAAGTGGAGTAGTAGAAGATAGCGTAAATAGTGTAGGTGTAGATGTAAACACAGCAACTCCATCACTTTTAACATATGTGTCTGGGCTAAATAGTTCTATTAGTAAAAATATAGTTAAGTATAGAGATGAAAACGGAAAATTTAAAAACAGAAAAGAGTTATTAAAAGTAGCAAAACTAGGAAAATCAGCATATGAGCAATGTGCAGGATTTATTAGAATATATGATGGAGATAACCCATTAGAAGTAACAGCAGTTCATCCAGAAAGCTATGAAATTGCAGAAAATTTATTAAAAGAAATTGGTTGTAAAAAACAAGATTTAAGAGATAAAGAAGGACTAAAAACAATAAAAGAAAAATTAGCAAATATTAATATAAAAGAAACAAGCAAAAAATTAAATACAAGTGAAATAACTTTAAAAGATATAATAGAAGAATTATCAAAACCAGGAAGAGATCCTAGAGAAGATATGCCAAAACAAATTTTAAGGTCAGATGTTTTAAAATTTGAAGACCTAAAAGAAGGAATGGTATTAAACGGAACAGTAAGAAATGTAATAGACTTTGGAGCATTTGTAGACATAGGAGTAAAACATGATGGATTAGTACATATATCAGAAATGAGCAATAACTATGTAAAAAATCCATCAGAAATAGTATCAGTAGGAGACATAGTTAAAGTAAAAGTAATTGGAATAGATAACGAAAAACAAAAAGTAAAATTGAGTATGAAGGTTTAAAAAACAAAAGGGGACAGACCCCTTTTGTTTTATTTTTTCATATTATACACCATGGGGTGATTATTATGACATATGAAGAAGTTGAAGAAATACTTAATTCTAAAAGAAATATTCCGTATCCGAAATTAATGAACATCAGACAAAATATAAATTATGCGAAGTTACTCTACAAAAGTTATTCAAGTGCAGATGGAGAATTAACAGCAGTTTTACAGTATATTTATGAACATATAGAATTAAATAGATATGAAAACTTCAGCAAAATCTTACTTAGTATTGCAATAGAGGAAATGCACCATTTAGAATTAATAGGAGAGTTAATAAAAAAACTAGGCGGGAAGCCATATTTTATGGATAAAGAATGCAACATGTGGAGTGCAAATAATATAAAATATAATTTTAGGAATGTTTATAGTATGCTGGAATATAACATAGAATCTGAAAAGAAAGCAATAAAGGAGTATGAAGAAGCAATTAAACATACACAAAATAAAAGCATACAACAGCTTCTTGAAAGAATTATTTTAGATGAAAAAACACATTTAGAAATATTTAATAGACTAAGATGAATTGTACGATTCAGGACAGTCCCCTTTTGTTATCCAACAAAAGAGGGACAGTCCCTAGAATCGTTCACACAAATTACATTTTTTTTAAAAATATTGTTTATTTTTTTTTATTTAGTGATATACTCTTTCTAGAACACGAAAGAAGGTTTTAGTATGGCAAATGTAAAAAAAGAAGATTTTGATGTAAAAAACTTTTATGGAGAGGATTGTGTTTCTAATTCTGAAGATTTTAAGAAGAAACACAAAGTATCTGATAAAGGTTTATCATCTGCTAAAGCGGCAGAGAATTTTAGGAATTTAGGACCTAATCAGGTAAAACAGTCAAAACCAAAGAAGTGGTATAACTATTTCTTTGCTAGCCTTTTTAGTCCTTTTAATAGTATTTTGCTTGGGATTAGTTTTATTTTAATTTACACAGATATTATTTTGCCTGAAAATCCAAGCCCTGCTAATATAATTGTTATTGCAGTGTTAATTATTGTAAGTACATTACTAGAATTTATAGAAGTATTTCGCTCTAATAATGCAGCTGAAAAGTTGAAGGAACTAGTTGAAACTACTGCAACAGTTATAAGAAATGGTAAAGAGAAAAAAATACCTATAAAAGAGGTTACTCTAAACGATATTGTAGTTCTTTCTGCTGGCGATATGATCCCAGCTGATTTACGTATTATAGAATCTAAGGATTTATATGTTGGACAATCTTCAATTACTGGAGAATCTGATGCAGTAAGAAAACTTACAAATACAGAACTTGAATCAATTAATGATATTGATAGTATAACAGATTTAGATACTATTTGCTTTATGGGAACAAATGTAATAAGTGGTAGTGCAAAAGCTGTAGTAATTCGTACAGGCGATAACACGTATTTTGGAAGAGTTGCACACACATTAACACAAGGCAAACCTAAAACTAGTTTCCAAAAGGGCGTTGAGAGTATTAGTAGGCTACTAATAAGATTTATGCTTATTTTAATTCCTTTAGTATTTATTGTTAATTATCAAAAACATGATACAATACTTGCATTTACTTTTGCTGTAGCTATTGCAATTACAATTACTCCCCTTTTGCTTCCAGTTATTTTATCATCTTGCCTTTCTAAAGGTGCAGTTAGAATGTCCAAGAAAAAGACAATTGTAAAAAAATTGGATTCTATACAGAACTTTGGTGCAATGAATATTTTATGTACAGATAAAACAGGGACTTTAACAGAAGATAAAATAGTACTAGAAAAGTACTTAGATGTATACGGAAATGAAAATATAAGAGTTTTAAAACATGCATTCTTAAACTCATATTTTCAAACTGGATTAAAAGGTAGTATTGATGAAGCTGTAATACATAGGGCCTTAAAAAGTGACCTAAGTAACTTAGTGAATGAATTTAAAAAAGTGGATGAGATACCTTTTGATTTTAGTAGAAGAAGACTTTCTGTTGTTGTTGAGAATAATGGAGAAAAGCTTTTAATTACTAAAGGTGCTGTTGAGGAAATCTTAAATATTTGTACTACTATTGACTATGAACATGAGGTAATTCCAATTACAAAAGAAATTAAAGAGAATATAAGAAAAATAGCAAATGAATTAAACGAAGAAGGATTAAGAGTAGTTGCTGTATGCCAAAAGAAAAATATTAATGATGTAGAAACATTTAGTGTTGAAAACGAATCAAAAATGTCACTTGTTGGATTTATTGGATTTTTAGATCCTCCTAAGGAGAGTGCTAAAGTTGCTATTGAAAAATTGAACAATGCGGGTATTAGAGTAATTGTTTTAACCGGTGACAATGCTGCTGTTACTAAATGTATTTGCAAAAAAGTAAATATAAGTACTAAAAAAATTGTTACTGGTGCACAAATAGATAAATTAGCAGATGTTGGTGTTTTGAGATTACTAAAAAAATCTAATGTTTTTGTAAAATTATCACCAATTCAAAAGGCAAGAATAGTAAGGCTTTTAAAGGAATCTGGAAATGTTGTAGGCTATATGGGAGATGGTATCAATGATGCACCATCACTTACAAATTCTGATGTTGGTGTTTCTGTTGATACAGCTGTTGATATAGCTAAAGAAACAGCAGATATTATACTTTTGGAAAAAGACTTAAATGTATTATTAGAAGGTGTAACAGAGCGGAAGAAGAACTTTTGGAAATTTAATGAAATATATAAAAATGGCAGTAAGCTTTAACTTTGGGGAAGTTGTTTCTGTAATTATAGCCAGTGTACTATTGCCATTCTTACCAGAAACTCCAATTCAATTGTTAGTAGAAAGTTTACTATACGATTTTGGACAGATGACTTTACCTTTTGATAATGTAGATAAAGAGTATTTACAAAGTCCAAAGAAATTTGATATTAAAGATTTAAAAAATTTCATGCTATTTATGGGACCATTAAGTTCAATTTTTGATATGCTAGTATTTGCTTCTTTATGGTGTATATTTGGAATAAGAGAAGCGGCAGTCGTTCAAACAGTTTGGTTTAGCTATAGTATTGTTTCTAACTTAATGGGAATGCATATAATAAGGACATCAAAATTACCTATTGTACAAAGCCATGCAAATAAAATGGTTTACTTTTCTTCTATTTTACTAAGTATAATTGGAATTTTAGTTCCATATACTTTTTTAGGAAAGGCAATTGGCTTAGTTCCTGTAACTTTAAATTATTTGAATGTTATTCTAGGAATTAGTGCTTTGTATTGCGTAGTTGCAATATTTGCCAAGAAAATATATATTAAAAAATATGGAAGTTGGATCTAAAAAAATATTCAATGGTAAAGAAAATAGGAGCCATTTATCCTTACTGACTTGAGTTTTCGAATAAGATAAGAAATTCAAAAGCAATAGTGATTATAGTATTTTTATATAGTAGGAAATGAGAAATTTCCTACTATATAAAAAAGCAAATCTTTATGATTTGCCTAAATAAATAATTAACTTATTATGCTAGTGTGTTTAATTTTTTTGCTAAATTAGATTTTTTTCTAGATGCAGTATTTTTTTTGATAACACCTTTTGAGCAAGCTCCATCTATTTTCTTTACAGCATTTTTGAAAAGTTCTTCTGCTTTTTCTTTATTTCCTTCTAATACAGCAGATTCAAATTTTCTAGTAGCTGTTTTATATTCAGATTTAATCATATTATTTCTTAATGTTTTTTTCTCAATAACATCAACTCTTTTGATTGCAGATTTGATATTTGGCATATGTTTTGCACCTCCTTAAGTAAAAGTAAATTTTCACTTTTTCTATTGTAACACGTAAATATAAAATTTGCAAGCAAAAAATAAAAAAAAGTATGGGAAGTCCTGGACGCTAATATTCAAACCAACTAAAATATTGGATGTTTACAATAAACAAATTTTCGTATATAATAAAGCAGAGGTGAAAAGATGAACAATGAATTGGAATTAGCTAAAATTAATATGATAGCAAAAGAGGGGCTATTATCTAAATATGCATTTAAATCAGACAATGCTACTTTATTAAGACAAGACAAAGAAGATATAAGACCAGTATTTTTTAGAGACATAGATAGAATTATACATTCTTTAGCATATACTCGTTATATAGATAAAACACAGGTATATCCCTTTACAAGAAATGACCATATAACACATAGAGTTCTACATGTACAACTTGTTTCTAAGATTGCAAGAACTATAGGTAGAAGTTTAAGACTAAACGAAGATCTTATTGAAGCAATTGCTTTAGGACATGATGTAGGACATGCTCCATTTGGGCATAAAGGAGAAGAATATTTAAATAAAATATGTTTAGAAGAAAACATAGGATATTTTTGCCATAATGCACAAAGTGTAAGAGTTTTGAAAGAATTAGAAAAATTAAATATAAGTGTACAAACACTTGACCGGAATACTTGCTCACAACGGAGAAATCTTAATAAATAAATATAAATATAACAATAGTAAAACAAAAGAAGATTTTATAAAAGATTTAGATAAAACTTTTTCAGAAAAGGATTATAGTAAAAAAATAATTCCTATGACTTTAGAAGCTTCTGTTGTTAGATTATCAGATGTAATAGCATATATAGGAAGAGATATAGAGGATTCTATAAAGATAGGAACAGTAAAAAGAGAGGATATACCAAAAGAAATAACAAATATATTAGGAGACAATAATTCTCAAATAGTAGATACTTTAATAAAAAATATAATAATAAACAGTCTAGATAAACCATGTTTAACATTTTCAGAAGATATATTTATTGCCTTAATGAAATTAAAAGATTGGAACTATAAATATATTTATGCATCACCAGAAGCAAACAAGCATCAAGAAGTAATAGAAGAACTATTCTACAAACTATATTATTGTTATCTAGAAAAAATAGAAGAACTTGATAATACTGAAAAACTTACAGAATCTGAAAAAAATTTATATGAATTTATAAAAGAAAAAGATAGTAATACAAATGTAAAAAGAGCAATTATAGACTATATTGCAGGACAAACAGATCAATATTTTTTAAATGAATGTATAGAACATGTAAGAAAATTTGATATAGAAGATTTATATAAATAATTACATAATTATTCTTGAATTGGAATATACTACAAGTAATAAATTCAATAAAGGAGAAAACAATTCATGAAATATAAAATAAAAAATACAGACTTTCAAAATGAAATTGAACTATTAAAATGTGTACTTGAAACAAAAAGAGAGCTTACTGTTGCAAATAAAAATTTCGAAGTAGCAGAAGAAGACCTAATAGATTATTATTCATATCAAATAAAGGCAAACAAAGCAAAACTTGATTATTTAATAAAAGAAGTTAAACAAAAAGGAATAGCAGTTGATATGATAAATAATTTGCAAATAGGACTAGACCAAACAAAAGCTATTTAAGAGTAATATTAATAAAAAGACGAGCATAATTATAGTATAAGTAAAAACTAGGAGGATAAGCCTATGGACAATACTAATACTATAATTATTTTTTTATCTTGTATAGTAGGGATAATAATATTTGGAAAAGTCTTAATATTACCATTAAAAAAAATATTAAAATTAGTCATGAATTCTATACTTGGAGGAGCTTTGATATTTTTAATAAATTATATAGGAGTATATTTTAATAATTTTCATATTGGACTAAATGCTATAACTGCCATATTTATTCGGAATATTAGGAGTTCCAGGAGCTATATTATTAATTATATTTAAAATAATATTAGTGTAAATGAAAATTAAAAGGTCCCTTTATGTTGAAAAAAGACAAAAATAATAGTATAATATAAAATATAATTTTATAAAAAGGGGTATCAAAAATGGTAGAAATAAAAACATTAATTAATGAAGAAGAATTACATACAAGGGTTAATGAAATAGCAAAGCAAATTGAAAAAGAGTATGAAGGGAAAGAGATAACACTTATATGTATACTAAAAGGCTCAGTATTTTTTACAGTAGATCTAGCTAAAAGTATTAATGGAGATGTAAAATTAGAATTTATTAGAGTATCTAGCTATGGAGAAGGGACGGAAAGTACAGGAGAAATAAAAATGAAGCTAGACTTGAAAGACAGTATTAAAGGAAAAGATGTAATAGTAGTAGAGGATATAATAGATACAGGAAGAACATTGTCTTATCTAATAGAATATTTAAAAATGAAAAAACCAAACAGTGTAAAATTATGTGCCTTATTAGATAAACCAGAAAGAAGAGTTAAGAAAAATGTAAAGGTTGACTATACAGGATTTCAAATACCAGATAAATTTGTTGTAGGATATGGGTTAGACTGGGACGAAAAATATAGAAATCTTCCATATATAGGATATATAGAACAATAAAACAAAAGGGGACAGACCCCTTTTGTTTCAAAATATAAAAAAATTGAAAAATGTGGAGAATAAAACGAAAGGGGTCTGTCCCCTTTTGTTTTAAAATAGTATGTTTAATATAGAAAAAGAACTTAAAAAACTTCCAGATAAACCTGGAGTTTATATAATGAGAGATAAAGATGATAATATTATATATGTAGGTAAAGCTGTCATATTAAAAAATAGAGTAAGACAGTATTTTAGAAAGTCAAACAAAACTAGAAGAATAGAAAAGATGGTTTCACTAATAGACCATTTTGAATATATAGTAACAGATAACGAAGCAGAAGCATTAATACTAGAATGTAACTTAATAAAAAAGAATATGCCGAAGTTCAATGTGCTTTTAAAAGATGACAAAACATACCCATATATAAAAATAGATATAAAATCAGATTATCCAAATGTTTTTATAACAAGAAGAGTGCAAAATGATGGTGCAAGATATTTTGGACCATATGCAAATCCAGGTGCAGCAAAAGAAATGATTAATTTTATAAAAGAACGTTTTCAAATAAGACAATGTAAAAACTTTAAAAGTAATCAAAGAGCTTGCTTAAATTATCACATAAAAAAGTGCTTAGCACCATGTATGGGATATGTAAGTAAAGAAGATTATAGAAAACAAATAGATCAAATTATTATGCTTCTAGAAGGAAAAACTAAAGAAATTATAAAGCAGATAGATGAAGAAATAGTAGAACATGCAAACAAACAAGAATATGAAATGGCTGCAATTTTAAGAGATAAAAAAATTGCAATAGAAAGAATTTCGGAAAAACAAAAAGTGTCAAACATAAATGAAAAAGCAATTGATGTAATAGGTATTGCAAAAAATGAGTTGGCTATTTGTATAGAATTATTTTTTGTAAGAAATAGCAAAATGATAGGTAGAGAACACTACTTTTTTGAAAATTCAAATGAACTAACCGAAAATGAAATATTAACAGAATTTATAAAACAATACTATATAAATAAAATAGATCTACCAAGTAAAATAATGATACCAGAAGAAATAGAGGATATAGACCTAATAGAAAATCTTTTATCAGAAAAAGCAGAAAGAAAAATTGAATTTAAAATCCCACAAAAAGGGGAAAAACTAAGATTTATAGAAATGGCAAACAACAACGCAAAAATAACCTTAGATAATAAAAAAAAGGAAAAAGAAGATATTTTACTCGAGTTAAAAAATGTTTTGAAGCTTAAAGAACTTCCGAGAAAAATAGAATGTTTTGATATATCAAATATAGCTGGAGAATATATGGTCGCAGGAATGTGTGTTGCAAAAGACCGGGACTATAAATAGAAATTTAGCTAGAAGATTTAAAATAAAAACAGTATTTACACAAGACGACCCAAAGTGTATGGAAGAAGTAGTTACAAGAAGAATAAAACATTCAATAGATAATCCAAAAGGAGCTTTTGGAGCTTTACCAAATGTTATTTTTGCAGATGGTGGAATAACACAAATAAGAGCAATAAAAAAAGCAATAGCAAAATACAATATAGAAATTCCCGTATTTGGAATGGTAAAAGATGATAAACATACCACCAAAAAACTAATTGATGATAATAAAAAAGAAATAAAAATAAATGAAAAAATAATGAATTTCATAACCAATATGCAAGATGAAGTACATAGAATTGCAATTGAATACAATAGAAAATTAAGAAACAAAGATACTACAAAATCTAAACTAGATGAAATAAAAGGAATAGGAGAAAAGAAAAAACAAGAATTGCTAAAAAAATTTGGCAGTGTAGAAGGTATAAAAAAAGCTGATATTTTAGAAATTTCAGAAATAAAAGGAATAACAGAAGAATTAGCAAGAAAAATAAAAAAAGAACTCCTATGAAACTTGTAATATTTACTTAACTTCTTGAATATATATCTAAAAAGGACAAGGAGTGTGTAAATATGGTAGATATTACAAAAGAAGAATTTTGGGATTCTAAATATGAAGAAACAAGTAGAATAGAAAGAAAAGAAAATAAAGTAAGACAATTTATTAATAATCATAAAATAATAACTGCACTATTAATAAGTTTAAGCATATTAATAGCAATAAACACAATATTAGTATATAATTTTTTTATAATATTAGGAACAATTAGGTAATTTGCGATAAATCCCACCTCATACATCCCAGCGCATACTTCAATAAAACAAAATCCGATTTATTTAAATAAGAAAAATAACAAATTAAAAGGAGAAGCAAATGAACATAGCAAATGAATGGAAAGATTACGAAATACTAGATATGGCAAATGGAGAAAAATTAGAAAGATGGAAAAATATAGTTCTCGTAAGACCAGATCCACAAATAATTTGGAAAGATAAAACCTTTCCAGAAAAATGGAACAAGGCAAATGCTACATATAAAAGAAGCAATAAGGGAGGCGGAGGCTGGAATTACAGAACAAAACTTCCAGAAAGCTGGCAAATAAAATATAAAGAATTAACATTTAATATAAAACCAATGGGCTTTAAACATACAGGGCTTTTCCCAGAACAAGCTGTAAATTGGGATTGGATGATTAATAAAATAAAAAATGCAAAAAGACCAATAAAAGTATTAAATCTATTTGCATATACAGGAGGTGCAACTGTTGCATGTTTATACGCAGGTGCATCTGTTTGCCATGTAGATAGTTCAAAAGGAATGGTGGCATGGGCAAAAGAAAATGTTGTATCATCTAAATTGCAAGATAAACCTGTTAGATATATTGTAGATGATGTAGTCAAATTTGTTCAAAGAGAAATTAGAAGAGAAAATAAATATGATGCAATAATAATGGATCCACCATCATATGGAAGAGGTGCATCTCGGAGAAGTGTGGCAATTTGAAAATAACATAGCAGATTTGATATCGTTATGCAAAGAAGTTTTAAGTGATAATCCTTTATTCTTTTTAATAAATTCATATACAACTGGAATATCTGCCGAGGTATTAAGCAACTTATTAAAAATAAACTTAAGTAATTATAAAGGTAAAATATCAGCAGGAGAAATAGGATTACCTATGACTAATTCAAACTTAGTTCTACCATGTGGGATATATGGAAGATACGAAAATTAAACTTATTATGTGAAATTTATAAAACTAGAAAAATCATATATGAAAATTAAATTAAAAAAATTCATATATGATTTTTTATTGTTTATAAATAAAATAAAAAAATAAGAATTTTTAAGTATAAAATCACCTTAAAGAAAAGGACAAGGTGATTTTATTTGATAGAAAAAATATGTAATAGTTTAACAAAAAAAATTCAAAGTAAAATGCCAGATGTAGATGAAGAAAGAGCAGAAATAATTAATTATGGATTACAACTGGTAATAGGAGAAATACCCAAAACATTTATCTTAATTGCAATTGCTTATTTATGTGGGGTTCTAAAATTAACAGTATTAGCTTTGCTATTTATAATGCCATATAAAACCTTTTCTGGAGGTGTACATTTAAAAACACATATTGGATGCATTATCGCAACAAGCTTGTTTTATATAGGAAATGCATTGCTTAGTAAAAATATCATTTTGAATCCTGTATATATTAAATATATATTAGCTTTAGCAATATGGATATTTAGTATAGTGATGATAAAATTATATGCTCCAGCAGATACAGAAGCGGTTCCAATTTTAAGAAAAAAAGATAGAAACTTAAAAAGAAATTTATCATATATAACAATGACATTAACAATAATTGCAGGAATACTAGTAAAAAATATAGTTATTTCTAACTTACTAATATTTGGAACTTTATTACAGACTATATCAATAACAAAATTCACATATACATTGACTAAATGTAAATATGGATATGCAGAATATATAAAACAACAAACATCAAACAATGCAGCTTAATTTAATTACATAAATAAAAAAAGAGCAACACAATTCTATACTTTTAAATAATACCAAAGAAAAGTATAAAATAGTGTGCTATAAAAAGGGGGGATACAAATGTTAAAGCTATTAGTTAAAATTGCAGAAAAATATGCAAAATCTACAAACACAGCATGTTTCTTCTGGCATGCATTTCACCAACCAAAAATGCCAGCATCATTAATAAAAAAAGACTAATTTAAAGATTATATTTTCAAAGAAGCTGTGCCATCAGCTTCTTTGAAAAGCACTAACAGTATATTTCTAATTGTTGTTTGAAGAATTTATTGTCTTTGGATGTAAACAGGTTTAAATTATTATTTTTATTTAATATTTTACGAACTTCCCATAAACCTAATCCATGACTTTTATTGTCTTCTTCAACTTTAGAAGTATAACCTTTTTCAAAAATTCTATCTGTATCTATATTTTTATCAGAATAAGTATTCTCTATTACAAATAATTGTCTATTTGAAGCATTATCTTTACGAATAATAATATTTATAATTTTTTCTTCACATTTGTTACTTGCTTCTATAGCATTATCTAAAAGTATTCCTAAAATTCTACTTAAATCATATGTTTTTATGTTTAAAGTTGTTAAATCTAAAAATACCTCAAAATTCATTTTAATATTTAATTCTTCTGCTTTATGATATTTAGAAGTAAGTAAACTGTATACAGCAGGATTATTTATAAGTTCTGGATTAAGTATTGCTAAATTATTAGCTTTTTTACAATCTTCCATTAAGCCAGAATAATAATCTTTTAATCCCGCCATATTGTCAGTAGAAATATATCCACCTATGGCTTGAACGATGTTGTTAAAATCATGTTTAAATCCTCTAATGTTATCATAAAGGATTGTTAAAGTTTTATTATATAATTTTTCTTCTTCTAAGTTTGCAGTTGTTATCTCTAACTTATTAGTTCGGCAAAGGCTAAATATTGAAATAATAAAATATACTAATAGTATAAAGATAGTTGATACACGGACACTATAAGGAAGTAGAGTAGTATATTTTGTGGTTAAGTAAGATTGTATTGCTAAAGCAACAATTCCAATAATAAAATTAATAAGGAGAATACAATTATTTTTTAATTTAAAACTATCTTTTAAACTAATGCTAAAATTACAATGTTTGCATAGCTTATATAATAAGTAAATAAAAACATACTGAACTAAAGAAAACAGCATTTTATGAATTGGAATATTAATAAGTGCATTTGAACTTATATCAAAAATTATAATATAAATATTAGACAAAAATGATATAGAGATTATAAATGCAATATAAGGAATAACTTCAGCAAGTATAGATTTTAATATATTTGTTTTAAATATAAAATAAACTAATATAGGACAAGCCAGTAAGTTTATAAAAGTATTATATGGAGTTGAAATAAACAACAAATTAATAAATCCTATCAATGAAAGTATAGATATATAAAGAATTTTTTGCTTTTTAGTAGATTTAATATTTAGTATTTCTGTAAAGAGTAGCATAGAAACTGTAAGTTCAAGTACTAACATAGGAATGCTGATAATCCTAATACAAGTTTCATTCTCCGTTGTTAATGCTGTCCAAATCGTTTGTAAAATTTCCATTTTTAAAAACCTCCAAAATGTTATTTTTATATTTAGCTCCGATAGAGCAATAATTATCATGAGAAAACAATATAGTATTTTTGCTAGAATTAATATCAGAAATATTTTTTACATTAACTATATATGACTTATGACACCTAACGAAATTTTCTGGTAGACAATTTTCAATCTTATTAAAAGAACTATATGTCTCATACGTACGAGAATTAGTACAAAAAACCAATTTCATACCATCTTTTTTTATGTAGTTTATTTCATCCTGATTAATTATAGTCTTATTATTATTTAGTCTAATAAACTTAGAAGGAGTCCTTTTTATATCATCAATAAGCCTTAAGATAGTTTCCTCTAATCTCTCGTCAACTAAAGGCTTAGGTAAATAATCAAAAGTTTTAAATTTGTAAGCAACTAAAGCATATTCTAAGTGACCAGTAGTAAAAATTATATAAACATCTTTGTTTTTCTTTCTAACCATATTTGCTGTATCGCAACCAGTTAACTCAGATTTTAAATTTATATCTAGGATTAAGACATCCACTTTATTGTGTTCAACATAATTAATTACGTCATATCCATTTAAGGATTGTAAAACAATTTGGGCGTCAATGTCATGATTAATAAAAATTGCTTCTAGCATTTTTGAGAGCCTATCCAATACAGCAGGATTATCGTCGCAAATAACAAAATTTAACATATTTCCTCCTATATTTTTATCTTTAGAATTATTTTTAATAATGAAAAAAATAGTTAAGTATATTCTAGAACCCACGTATTTATACAATACAAGTCTACACAAGGAAAAAATAGAACAAAATTCACCATATAAAAATAAAATTCCTTATTTTTCCAGAACAATTTTAATATAATGCAAAAAGAAAACAATGTCAATATAAAAATATAAATTTGGAATATATAGGTATTTGTTTATTAATAAGTAAAAAACAAGGCTAATAATTTGTAATAAAAAAATATTAAATTCATATTATTAAAAGAGATATAGCAAAAAGAGAGACTTATACATATAGGAGGAAAGAGATATGAATTCAAAAAAAATAATGTATGCATTAATAATTATTATAATGTGCATATTTACATTTAGTGTAGTATCAATGAACAAAAATAATATGGAAAACACGGTAGCAACAAGCTCTAATAAAGTGTTGTCTAATAAAAAAATAGGATGGGGAATAAAAAGAAATGATAATCATAAGCAACCAGACTTGGGAAACAACAATAAGAGCCTACTAGATAAATACGAAGGAATAGCAATGGGAAATGACACAGACAAGTATGTATATTTAACATTTGATGAAGGATATGAAGCAGGTTATACTGCAAAATTGCTAGATATATTAAAGGAAAATGAAGTAAAAGCTGCGTTTTTTATAACAGGTCATTACTTAAACACTCAAAGCGATTTGGTAAAAAGAATGATTGATGAAGGCCATATAGTGGGAAATCATACAGTAAACCATAAGAGTATGCCAGACTTAGATGACAATAAGATAAAAGAAGAAATTATGAATTTACACACAACAGTATATGAGAAATTTAATTATGAAATGAAATATATAAGACCACCAATGGGAGAATATAGCGAAAGAACTCTAGAAATTACAAAAAATTTAGGATACACAACCGCAATGTGGAGTATGGCATATGATGATTGGGACGAAAACAAACAAGGAAGAGAAGAATACGGAAAAAATAAAGTCTTATCAAATGTTCATAATGGTGCAGTAATACTTTTGCATGCTAACTCAGTAGATAACAGTAATATATTAGACTCATGCATTAAAGAAATAAAAAATATGGGATATGAATTCAAAACTTTAGATGAATTTAAAAGATAAATTGTAATTTGGACGAATGGGGACAGACCCCTTTTGTTCGAAATCAAACAAAAGGGGTCTGTCCCCATTCGTCCAAATCACAATTTTTAAAGGAGAGATAACATGAAAAATAAAAAGAATACAAGATTTTCAAATAAAGTAAATAAAATATTAGAAGTTCCAAGAGAATTAACAGATAATTCTCCTAAATTTACAATAATAGGGTTTGATGAGATGCTAATTGAAAATTATAAAGGGATTTTAGAATACGAAGAATTTTATATAAAAATAAAAACAGAAATTGGAAATATAAATATAAATGGATTCAACTTAAGCTTAGAACAAGTAACTGAAGATGATATATCTGTTAAAGGAAAAATAGAAAGCATAAGTATAGAAAGAATTCTGGGATAAACAAAAAAATTACGAAATGGAGGAAAACAAAATTGTTCCTAAAAATTTGGCTAAATTATATAATTGGGTATGTAAATATAAAAGTAGAGGGGTATTTTTTAGAAAGATTTATAAATATATGTATAAGCAAAAAGATACTCTTATGGAATATAAAAAGAAAAAAAGCGAGTTTATTATATGCCAATATTAGTATAAGTGATTATAAAAAACTAAAAGAAATAGCAAGAAAAACTAAAACTAGAGTAAAAATAGAATCTAAAAAGGGAATTCCATTTATATTACATAGATATAGAAAAAGAAAAATATTTGTAGTTCTATTAACAATAGTAATAGTGGGACTAGTAGCAACATCGAATTTTATATGGAATATAGAAGTTAAAGGCAATACAATAATACCAAAAGAAGAAATAATAGAAGAACTAAGTAAACAAGGCTTGAAAATAGGAACAAATAAAAACAAAATAAATACAAGTTTAATAATAAATAAAGTAAGACTAGATAGAGAAGATATTGCATGGATAGGAATAAACCTAAAAGGAACAAATGCAATAATAGAAATTAAGGAGGCAGACAAAGCACCGGAGATAGTTAATGAGAGTGAATATTGCAACATTGTATCAAACAAAACAGCAATGATAACAAAAATTAATGTACAAAATGGAACAGCTAATGTAAAGGAAGGAGACATTGTAAAAGAAGGAGATGTGCTAGTAAACGGCTACTTAGAAGGATTATATACTGGAATTAGATATGTACATGCAAAAGCAGATATACAAGCAAAAGTATGGTACTCAAAAAAAGAAAAATTTTATTATAATCAGAAAATCCGAGTTCCCTCAGGAGCTACGGAAGAAAAGTATGCATTAAATATAAATAATTTTAAAATAAATTTTTATAAAACCCTTTCAAAATTTGAAAAATATGATACAATAAATGAAAATAAAAAATTAATGTTATTTTCTAATTTTTATTTACCGATTGAATTTATAAAAACAACAAATTATGAATATGAAGATCAAGATGTAACATATACGGAAGAAGAACTTAGAAGCAAAGGAACAGAAGAGTTAACAAACGAACTAGAAAATGAAATAAAATGTAAAGAAAATATTATAAATAAACAAGTTAATGTATACGGAAATACAGAATACATAGAAGTTGAAGTCATATATGAAGTGCTTGAAGACATCGGTATTAAAGACAAAATATTATTTTAAAGGGATGGGTGATATTATGGAACAAAAGAGCCTAAGGGTTTTAGACACAAACAAAACATTTTTTTCAAAAATAACTAGCACTATTACAAAAATGCTTATACCAACAAAACTAAGTATTAATAGCATGATGATTTCAATCAAAAGAAATAATCTAATAAAAGCATACACAAATTATTGCTTAGCAATAGAGGAAAATGATATAGACAAAAAAGAAACTTTATTAAAAAAATATGAAGAATTCTATAGTTTATATCTTGAAGCTATCGACAAATATATAATAGACTCTGTTTATAAAAAAGTAAAAAACCGGAACAGCTTCATCTTTTGAAAAAGAGGCATTAAGTAAATACTACTTAGTTGTAAGCTTAAAAGAAAAACAATACTTAGAATATAAATATAGAAAACAAGAGTATTTACTAAAAGTAGATTATGAATCAGTAATAAATTTAAAAAAAGAAAGTGTAATAGAGAAATACAACAAATTCTATACTGCTAAGATGGATACATTATATAAAGGTTTATTAAAAAACTATTCTATACAATTAGCAGATACAGTCTCTAGCAAACTTGATTCTATAGAAAACACATATAATAAAATATTTAGCACATTAGAAGCATATATTTCTGATATCTTGCCAATAAAACTAAGAATAAGCAATAAAGAAAATTATAAAAACATAATAGAAGATTATGAAAAATACGAAAGTATGTTAGTAGGAAAGTTAGACGAAAGAGATAGAATAAGACAAAAAATGGTATTACTAGGAATAAGCAGAGAACTATTTACACATAGTCTACCGCTAATTGCAGCAGAGCAATGCTATGGAAAACTTATAAATGATGTAAGAAATCTAATTGTAAATTCTAAAACAAAAGCAAGAAGAGATACAACATTTGAGTTGCTTATAGAATTGATAGAAGATTATAATATAAGACTATTATCTACAAAAGTATATTGGGACAAGCCAACGGAAAGAGAAGAATACAAGGAATTCTGGAACAAATATAAAGATATAAAGAAAATAGAAGACCTAAAAGAGCAAAATGAGAAAAAGAAAATATTATTCTTGAAAAGAGAACTAAAAACAATAAGAAAAAATAAAGAAGATGACAATAGCTTAATAATAAAATGCATAAAACAAAAATTAGTAGAACTTGGAGCAATTAAACAAATAAAAAATAATTGCAACACACTAACAGGTGAGTTCAAAAAGGCTAAAGCAGATTTAAATATAGCAAACTAAAAGAAGGAGAAAAATGAAAGTAGCGGAAATAAATTTTTTAGACATAGAAGAAAATAAAGAATATATAGATATATTAAATAAGGTACTAGAAAAATGTTTTGAAGAGGAAAATTTAAACTCCAAAAACCTATACATTAATATTGTACTTACAAATCCTCAAAACATTAAAGAAATTAATAAGCAATATAGAAATATAGATAAAGAAACAGATGTATTATCTTTTCCTATGTTTGAAAAAGAAGAAATAAAAAAACTAGATAATAAAAATCAGGACATTTTAGGAGATATAGTTATTTCTATAGAAAAGGTAAAAGAACAAGCTATTGAATATGAACATAGCTTCGAAAGAGAATTAGCATACATGGCAGTACATGGATTTTATCATTTAATGGGATATGATCATATGGAAGAAAATGATAAAAAAGAAATGAGAGAAAAAGAAGAGAATATATTAAAAAAATTAAATATATTAAAATAATAAGGAAGGATGATATTAAAAATGGTAAACGGAAGAAGAACAAAAGGAGCAAACAAAAAAGGTGGAGCAAAAATATTAATTATAATTTTAGTTATTTTAATTTTAATTGCAGGAGTGCTATTAGCATTAAAATTACTAAATAAAGGACAAGTAGAAACAAATGCTAATGGAGAAGTAATAGAAGAAAAGAAAGAAGAACCAAAAGTTCAAATAGTAGATGTTAACTCAAAAACTAGACCTTATGCAGTAATGATAAACAATAATCATTCAGCATGGCCACAATGTGGACTAAAAGATGCGTACTTAGTATATGAAATAATTGCAGAAGGTGGAATTACTAGAATGATGGCATTATACAAAGATAAATTACCAGAAAAAGTAGGATCAGTTAGAAGTGCAAGACACTATTTTATAGACTATGCAGAAGAAAATGATGCAATATTCATACATTGGGGAGGAAGCCCACAAGCATATTCAAGAATAAACTCAGGAATAGATGACTTAGATGGAATAGCACTAGAAGGAACAAGTTTCTTTAGAGATAAAACATTAAAAAGAGACTACGAACACACAGGTTTTGTTAATCTAGAAAAAGCGAATAAGCAAGCACAAGATAAAGGCTACACAAGAGATACAAACAAAGACTTGTTATTAAACTATAGTGCAACAGAGCTTGACTTGGCTAGCTTAGAAGGGGCAGAGTCAGCAGAAGATATAACACTAAAATATTCATATTATCATACAACAAGCTATGAATATGACAAAGAAAACAAAGTATATAAAAGATTTATGGCTGGAAAAGCAAACACAGACTTAACAACAGGAGAACAATATACAGCAAAAAACATAATAGTATATAAAGTTGGAAATAAAACTATAAATGATGGAGAAAATAAAGGAAGACAAGATTTATTAAATACAGGAACTGGAAAAGGATACTATATCTCAGAAGGGTATGCAATTCCAATCACTTGGGAAAAATCAACACATAGCGGACAAACAATATATAAATATGAAAATGGCGAAGAGATAAAAGTAAATGATGGAAACACATTTATACAAATACTACCAACAGAAGGAACAATAACAATAGAACCAGCAGAAAGTACAGAAATGTAAAAAATAATATAAGAAGAACGAATAAAAGAAGAACCAGACTAAAACTTATGGAGGTAACTAATGAAAAATATAAAGAGTGAGAGTGGCGCTATAACAATATTAGTACTTGTTTCCGTATTATTTATGCTTTCTTTTTTAATTAGTTCTTATGTAATAATAGCAAATAAAGTACAAGCACAAAAGGAAATTATTGCTCAAACTAAGAGTATATATGAAAATTATAATATGGATGAGATTTATAATGGGTATTTTAGTAATAATAATATAATACCAATATATACACCAGAACAATTGTTAACTATAGGGAATAGTACAGAAGATGAAACAATAAGTATAAATGGAAAATTTTACAAATTTCCTGCTAATAAAGATAACTCCAAAAGTGAAGAAGAAAATAACAATACAATATATTTATTAATGAATGACATAGAATTTAATGATGAAGCTTATGCAAGCAAATATGAAAATGTATTTGATGAAAGCTCAAACTGGATTCCAATAGGAAAAAACACAAAAATAGTAGGAAACTTTGAAGGCAATGGCCATGAAATAAAAATACTTAATTCAGAAGAAACTATAAAACATACATACTCAAATAAAAATGAGTATGGAGGAAATTGCAGGTTAAATATAAATATAATTCCAGAAGATGCTAATTTGAGTTTGACAGTTAATGAAGAAAAAGTAGAATTTCAGAATCCTATTATAGTTCCATATGATAGCGAAGTTGTTTATATTGCAACAAAAGATGGATATGAAGATAAAACAGAGACGATAACAGTAAAAGAAAATACAAATTTAGATATAAATTTGGAAGAAAAAATAGAAACAAATGAATTACAAGTACAACAATAAATTTTACAGAAATCATTAATTTAGCGTTATACATTGACTTTTTTGCTAAAAAATTATAAAATAACTGTATTGAAAAATACAGTTATTTTGTTTTGAGGAGGAAATTAACCAATGGGAGAAGTAATAGTTATAACATCAGGAAAAGGCGGAGTAGGAAAAACAACAACAACAGCAAATTTAGGTTCAAGCCTTGCGGAAGCTGGGAAAAAGGTAGTATTAGTAGATACAGATATTGGACTTAGAAATCTTGATGTTGTTATGGGACTAGAAAATAGAATTGTATATGACATAGTAGATGTTGTAGAAGAAAAATGTAAATTAAGACAAGCATTAATAAAAGACAAAAGGTTTGAAGAACTTTTTCTACTTCCAGCAGCTCAAACAAGAGATAAAACAGCTATAAATGAAGAACAAATGAAAGAATTAACAAAAAAATTAAAAGAAGAATTCGATTATATATTAATTGACTGTCCAGCAGGAATTGAACAAGGATTTAAAAATGCAATAGCAGGGGCAGATAGAGCAATAGTTGTAACAACAGCAGAAATATCTGCAATAAGAGATGCAGATAGAATAATAGGATTGCTAGAAAGCTCAGAAATAAAAAATCCAGAATTAATAGTAAATAGATTAAGACCTAATATGGTTAAAAAAGGCGAAATGATGGAAGTAGAAGATATTGTAGACTTATTGTCTGTAGATTTAATAGGTGTTGTTCCAGATGATGAATATATAATAACTCAAACAAATAAAGGAGAGCCAGTAATAAAAAATAAAAAAGCTCCATCTGGTAAGGCATATATAGAAATTGCAAGAAGAGTTTTAGGAGAGAATATAGAAGTAACTATACCAGGAAGAGAAAAAGGGCTTTGGGCAAAAATAAAGAGTTTATTTAAAAAGAAATAAAAGAAATAAAGAAAATATGCTTTAGGAAGGGATAAAAAAATGTTTGAAAGTATCGCAAATTTTTTTAAAAAATTAATGAAATCAGAGGCAAAAGAAACCACTCATAGCAAAGATACTGCAAAAGAAAGACTACATCTAGTATTAATGCAAGATAGAGCAAATGTTTCAGCCGATTTTTTGGAATTAATGAAGCAAGAAATTATTGAAGTAATAAAAAAATATATAGAAGTTGAAGAATCTGCTATAGATGTTAGACTAACAAATGAAATAGCAGAAGATGGAACAAAGGGAGCACCTTCACTTTATGCTAATATTCCAATAGTAAATATAAAAAATAACATAAAAAAAGAAGAGAATAAAGAAGAAAATAAAAAAGAGGAAAACAAGGAAAGCAAAGGAGAACAAAAAGAAGCGAAAACAGAAGACAAAGAGGAAGAAAGTAAAAGGGAAAAAGAAGAAAATAAAAAAGAAGAGAAGAATGAACAATCAGAGCAAAAACAAGAGTCAAAAAAAGAAGAAGAAAAAGCAGAGCCTAAAGAAAAAAGTGAAAGTATAAATGAAGTAAAAAAGGAACAGACTAATAAGAATATACAAAACAAAAAAAGTGCTTCTAAGAAAGTAAAGAACAAAGCGACTTAAGTCGCTTTGTTCTATAGTAGGAAATTTCTCATTTCCTACTATATAAAAATGCTACAATCGCTATTGCCTTTGAGATTTCCTCATTTTATTCGGAAACTCAAATCGGCGAGAACAAAGGGCGACTAAAGTCGCTTTGTTCTATAAGAGAGGTAAAAATGAATAAAAGAGCTATAAAAAACACAGAATGGGGAATTTTAATATGCGTAGTTTTACTAGTAATAATAGGACTAGTAGCTCTTTATAGTGCAACAATTAATTCAGAATTATACGAATTCAAAAAACAATGTATATGGATATTAATAAGCATACCAATAATGATTGCAGTAATGTGTATAGATTATAATGTAATAGCTAGAATTTCACCATATCTTTATGGAACGCTAATATTATTGTTAGTAGCAGTATTATTTACAAAACCAATTAATGGAGCTACGAGCTGGTTTAATATTGGTTTTTTTGCATTTCAACCAGCAGAGCTTGGAAAAGTATTTATAATAGTATTTTTAAGCTATGTAATTGTTAATATTCAAAAGAAATCCAAAAAAGAGATAAATAAATTATCAAAATTAGCAATTATATTAGGTACTATTGGGTTACCTATTATATTAATTGCTATACAACCAGACTATGGAACTGCAATAGCGTATATAATATCCTTAGTTTTAATGCTATATGTATCAGGAATAGATAAAAAATACATAATAATATCTTTTGCAATATTACTTATAACTGTTCCACTTATGTACTTTTTTATATTACCCGAACATGCTAAAGCCAGAATAGATGTATATTTAAATCCTAATATAGATCCAAGAGGTGCTGGATATAATATAATACAATCTAAAATAGCAATAGGAGCTGGGAAACTGTTTGGAATGGGATGGTTAAAAGGAACTCAAACTCATTTAGGTTTTCTATATCCTAAAACAACAGATTTTATATTTTCGATGATAGGAGAAGAATTAGGCTTTGTTGTATGTAGCTTAATAATAGTAATATATGTAATATTAATTACAAAGGCAATAAATGTAGCTAAAACTGCAAGAGATGACTTGGGTTCATATATAGCAATGGGAATAGTACGGAATATTTTTATTTCATGTAGTAGAGAACATAGGAATGACAATAGGCCTTTTGCCTATAACAGGAGTACCATTACCATTTATTAGTTATGGAGGTACATCATTTATAACTAATTTCATCTTAATAGGATTATTATTAAATATTAGTAGTAAAAGGCAAAAGAATTTGTTTATAGAATAGAAAGGGATAAAATGTATATACATGAATTAAATATTGGAAATATAAAATTAGAAAATAATATACTACTTGCCCCAATGGCAGGAATTACAGACTTGCCATTTAGGACAATATGTAAAAAGTGCAGTAATCCAGGATTAGTATATACAGAAATGGTAAGTAGCAAAGCCTTGCATTATAATGATAAAAAAACAGAAGCGCTTTTAAATACAGTAGGAGAGCAAAGACCAATAGCTTTTCAGATATTTGGAAGTGAACCAGAAATAATGGGAGAGACTGCTAATAAAATTTCTAAAGATGCTGATATAATAGATATAAATATGGGGTGCCCTGCTCCTAAAGTAGTAAAAAATGGGGATGGAAGCAAACTTTTGCTATCACCAGAATTAGTAGAAGATATAGTAAAAAATGTAGTGAAAAATACAGACAAACCAGTCACAGTAAAAATAAGAAAGGGTTGGGATAGCGAAAATATAAATGCAGTAGAAATTGCAAAAATAATAGAAGAAGCTGGAGCATCTGCCATTACAATACATGGAAGAACTAGAGAAGAATACTATTCACGGACATGTAGATTTAGAAATTATAAAGAAGGTAAAGGAAAATATAAGAATACCTGTAATAGGAAATGGTGATATAAAAACTGCAGAAGATGCTAAAAAGATGTTTGAATATACAGGCGTAGATGGAATAATGGTAGGTAGAGCAAATTTACGGAAATCCGTGGTTTATACATAATCTTATAAAAGAACTAACAGGAGAAGAAAGAGATGAAATAACAAAAGAACAAAAATTAAATATAATAAAAGAACATCTTAGCTTAGCAGTTAACGAAAAAGGAGAATACATTGCAATAAGAGAAATGAGAAAACATATTTGTTGGTACATAAAAAATTTAAAAGATTCCAGCATAATGCGAGATAGAATAAATAAAATAGAAAAAACGAGTGAATTAATAGAATGTCTAGAAGAATATTTTAAATTAATATGAATAAATTTATAAAAGAATAGCAATTAGCTATTCTTTTTTATATAGTAGGAAATTTCTCATTCCCTACTATATAAAAATGCTATAATCGCTATTGCCTTTGAGATTTCCTCATTTCATTCGGAAACTCAAATCGGCGAGAACAAAGGGCGACTAAAGTCGTTTTGTTCGTATTAGCAAAATAAAAAACTGGAGTTTGTTTAATTGAAGTGTGCGATGTGAAGTGTGATGTGTGATTTATAGAGTCGAGTCTTCGCAGGACTTTTCCTATTTTTCACACCTCGCACCTCACACTTCGAACTTCGTGAAGTTCTAATTTACAATTATAAGGAGGTAATCAAAAATGAAAAAGATAATTACTATTATAACAATAATAATTGTTGTAATAATTGCTTTTTTTATAAAAACTAATTATAAAAAAATAAAATTTGGAAATAATATGAGTAACAAGTCAGCCGAAGAGGTTGAACAATATATTTTGGGTATAAGCTCATATGAAGTACAAGAAACAATTACAGTAGAGTCCAACAAAAATACTAATAATTATATTGTAAAAGAAAAATATAGCAATGATAGTAACGTATATAAAAGAGAAATGGTGGAACCGGAAAACTTAAGTGGAATGGTTTTTATATATGATGGAACAAACCTAAAAATAGAAAACAGTAAATTGAATTTAAGCAAAATATATGAAAACTATCCATATGTAGGAGAAAATATAATAACGTTAAAAAGCTTTATAGATGATTATAAAGAATCAAATGAAACAAGTTTATATGAAGAGAATGAAGAAATAATACTAGAAGTAAAAATAAAAAATGGTAATAAATATGTTGCATATAAAAAACTGTATTTTAATAAATCTACAGGAGTACCAATCAGATTAGAAATAAAAGATGTAACACAAAAAACTGTAATTTACATATTATATAATGAGATAAAAATAAATAATTTACAAAAGGAAGATGTGTTAGCTTTTAAGCTAAAAGAAAATTCAAATGATATATAAGTAAATTTATATTCTTATTCTCGAACTCATATCTAAAATATATGGATTAAATGAAATACAAAAAATTGCAGGAGTGAAGAATATGATGATAAAAAGAGGAGATATGTTTTATGCAGATTTAAGTCCAGTTATAGGTTCCGAGCAAGGGGGAATAAGACCAGTATTGGTAATACAAAATGATACTGGAAATAAATATAGTCCAACAGTAATAGTATCAGCAATAACATCACAACTAAATAAAAACAAACTTCCAACTCATATTGAATTGGATTCGAAAGAATTTGGACTAAAAGCAGATTCGGTAGTATTAGCAGAACAAATAAGAACAATAGATAAGAGTAGACTAAAAGAAAAAATAGGACATATAGATGATAGATTTGTTATGAACAAAATAAATGATGCACTCGGAGTGAGTTTTGGACTAGAGGAATAATTAAAAATAAAATGTCAGAAGAAAATACAAAAGTTTTTTGAAATTCATCTGGAAATTCAAACCGGAAAGCAACAAAGGGCAACTTAGTTGCCCTTTGTTGCAATTTATTTAAAATACTCTACCGCAGATTTAAACATTTTTATGTCATAATTTCCTGGAACATTCTGATAAAGACCATTTCCAATTCTTTCACTATGTCCCATTTTACCAAATATTCTACCATCAGGAGAAGTAATGCCTTCAATAGCATAAGTAGAACCATTAGGATTATATTGAATGTCATATGTTGGATTACCATTTAAATCTACATACTGTGTAGCAATTTGGCCATTTGTAATTAATTTTTCTAATAAAGAATCATTTATAATAAACCTACCTTCACCATGTGAAATAGGAACAGAATATATATCACCAACCTGTGTATTAGAAAGCCAAGGAGATTTATTAGAAGATATTCTAGTTCTTACAATTTTAGATTGATGTCTATTAATAGTATTAAAAGTAAGTGTTGGACAATTTTCATCTGTGTCAATAATTTTTCCGAAAGGAACTAATCCGAAGCTTAATTAAAGATTGAAAACCATTACAGATACCACACATTAAGCCATCTCTGTTTTCTAATAAATCATTTACAGCATCTTTAATATAATTATTTCTAAAAAATGCAGTTATAAATTTTCCAGAACCATCTGGTTCATCACCGCCAGAAAATCCACCAGGAATAAATACCATTTGAGATTCTTTTAATTTATTTGCAAATAAAATTGTAGATTCAGAAATGTTTTTTGCTGAAAGATTATTAATTACAAAAATTTCTGGAATTGCTCCGGCTTTTTCAACAGCTTTTGCACTATCGTATTCGCAATTTGTACCAGGAAATACTGGTATTAAAACCCTAGGTTTAGCGAATTTTGCAATATTTTTAATAGAAACCGAATTATTATTAAAATTAATTTTAGGAATAGGCGTTTCTAAAGTTTTAATATTGCAAGAATATATACTTTCTAATTTATTTTCATACTGGTTAGATAAGTCTTCCAAGTTTATTTTTATATCATTATAAATAATTTTATCTAAGTTTATAGTACTACCTAATTCTATGCCTATATTTTCAGAGCAGTTTAACTCAAGAATAAAAGAACCATAATTATATTTAAAAATTTCATTAATATCTATATTTGAGTTGAATTTAAAGCCAATTCTATTGCCTATGCACATTTTAAATACAGCTTCTGCAATTCCACCATATGTTGGAGTGTATGCACTCAAAACTTTCTTATCCCTCATCAATGTATTTACAAGGTTAAATACATTTTTTAAAGAAGATGCTACAGGTAGTCCATCATTATTATAATCAGGTTTTATTAAAACTACTTTGCTATTACAGCTTTTAAATTCAGGTGAAATAATATTATTAATATTATCTGTTGTTACAGCAAAAGAAACTAAAGTAGGGGGAACATCGATATTTTCAAAACTGCCACTCATAGAATCCTTTCCACCAATTGATGCGATTTCTAAATCTTTTTGGGCCATAAAAGCTCCAAGAAGTGCAGAAAAAGGTTTAGCCCAACGAACACTATCTTTTGCTAATTTTTCAAAGTATTCTTGAAAGGTTAAATAAATATTTTTAAAATTACTTCCAGTTGCGATTAATTTTGAAATAGATTCAACGACTGCTAAATATGCGCCATGATATGGGCTTTTTTCAGATATAAATGGATTAAAGCCCCAAGACATTATTGAGCAAGTTGTAGTGTCTTTGTCAGAAAGTGAAATTTTATTACACATAGCTTGTATAGGAGTACGTTCATATTTACCACCAAAAGGCATAAGAACTGTTCCAGCACCTATACTAGAGTCAAACCTCTCAGATAAACCTCTCTTCGAGCATATATTCAAGTCATTAACTAGATCGAAGTAATTTTTTTCAAAATTGCTTGAAATTTTTTTGTTAAACTCTTCAAAAGGTGGGACTTTGATGCTAACGTGTTTTTCAGCCCCATTTGAATTTAAAAATTCTCTAGAAATATTTACAATGTTTTTATTGTTCCATTTCATAATTAATCTTTTTTCTTTTTGAACAGTAGCTACAATAGTAGCTTCTAGGTTTTCAGAATTTGCCAAATTAATAAAATCTTCAGAATCTTTACTAGAAACAACAACAGCCATACGTTCTTGAGATTCGCTAATTGCAATTTCTGTTCCATCAAGTCCTTCATATTTTTTAGGAACTTTATTCAAATCTATTATTAATCCATCTGCAAGTTCACCAATCGCAACAGAAACTCCACCAGCACCAAAATCATTGCAACGTTTTATTAATCTAGATGCATTGGCATTTCTAAATAGTCTTTGTAATTTCCTTTCTTCAGGAGCATTTCCTTTTTGAACTTCAGCACCACAAGATTCTAAAGATGAAATATTATGAGATTTAGAAGAACCAGTTGCACCACCGACATCCATCTCTGCCAGTTTTTCCACCAAGTAAAATAACTACATCTCCAGGAACAGGAGTTTCTCTTACAACATTTCTTTGGGGAGCAGCACCAATTACAGCACCTATTTCCATGCGTTTTGCAACATAACCTGGATGATATATTTCATCAACTTGTCCGTGTCGCAAGACCTATTTGATTCCCATAAGAGCTATATCCATTTGCTGCTTCTGTTACTATTTTTCTTTGAGGCAATTTTCCATTTATAGTCTTTTCTATTGGGTCTAGAGGATTTGCTGCACCAGTTAATCTCATAGCAGAATAAACATAAGCTCTTCCAGATAATGGATCTCTAATGGCACCACCAATACACGTTGCAGCACCACCAAAAGGCTCTATTTCTGTAGGATGATTGTGGGTTTCATTTTTGAAAAGTAAAAGCCAATCTTCATTCCTTCCATCAACATCAACATTTATTTTAACAGTGCAAGCATTTATTTCATCAGATTCATCAAGCCTATCAAGTTTTCCAATGGATTTTAAATATTTCATGCTGATTGTTGCAATATCCATTAAGTTTATAGGCTTTGAACGTCCAAGTTCTTTTCTGGTATTTATATATTCATCAAAAGCTTTTTGAACAAGATTATTTTCAAATGAAATATTATCAATTGTTGTAGAAAAGGTAGTATGCCTGCAATGGTCAGACCAATATGTATCAATCATTTTTATTTCAGTTATAGTAGGGTCACGCTTTTCAGTAATAAAATATTTTTGACAAAATTTAATATCATCTAAATCCATGGCTAAACCATTTTTTTGAATAAAAGCTTTTAAGTCATTTTCATTAAAATTGCAAAAGTTATAGATAGTCTCTACAGCAGTTGGAATTTCATAATTAGTAACTAAGGTATCATAATTTGATAAACTTGCTTCTCGAGAGTCAACTGGGTTGATAACATATTTTTTTATAGAGTTAATATCATCAACAGACAAATTACCGTATAACATATAGACTTTTGCCGTTTTTACTATAGGTTTATTCTTTTGAGATATAATTTGTATACATTCTGCAGCGGAATTTGCTCTTTGATCAAATTGACCAGGTAAAAATTCAGTTGCAAAAACATGTTCAGTATCTAAATTTAATTCAGATGTAATATTATCCAATTGAGGTTCAGAAAATACAGTTGTTTTACAGTAATCAAATAAATCTTTGTCAATATTTTCTACATCATATCTGTTTAAAACTCTCAAATTAGTTAAAGTATTAATCTTAAGCAATTCATTAATGTCATTTTTTAAATTTTTAGCTTCATATGCTAAAGCTTCTTTTTTTTCAACATATATTCTATATACCAATTTTTAATCCTCCCTTACCAATATCTGTTCTAAAATACGAATTTTCAAAGTGAACTTTGCTAACATCACTGTAAGCATTAGAAATTGCTTTTACCAAACTAGTATCAACAGAGGTTACACCTACAACTCTACCACCAGATGTTACTAACTTGTTATTATCTAATTTGACACCTGCAAAATAAAGATCTGATTTTATAGTATCTTCTAGAAAAATCTCATATCCAGTATTATATTTTTCAGGATAACCACCAGAAGCAACAATTACACAGCAAGCACTATTATTACTAAATTTTATATCAACTTTATCTAAAGTTTTTTTAGAGATATTAAGCATAATCTCAAATAAATCTGTTTCTAGTAAAGGCAAAACAACTTGTGCTTCTGGATCACCAAAGCGACAATTATATTCTATAACTTTTGGTCCAGTTTTTGTTAGCATCAATCCAAAATATAAACAACCACTAAAAGGTCTTCCTTCAGAACGCATAGCATTTATTGTAGGAATAAATATTTTCTCCATACATTCTTGTTCTATTTTCTTCGTGTAATATGGGTTAGGAGCAATCGTTCCCATTCCACCAGTATTTAAACCTTTGTCATTATCTAAAGCACGCTTATGGTCCATAGAAGAAACCATAGGGACCAAGGTTTTTCCATCTGTAAAGGCTAAAACAGAAACTTCGGGACCTTCTAAAAATTCTTCTATTACAATATTAGAACCGCTGTCACCAAAAATTTTATTTTCCATTATAGATTTTACAGCATTTTGTGCCTCAACAAGAGTTTTAGCAATTATTACACCTTTTCCTAAAGCTAAACCATCTGCTTTTATAACAATTGGAAAAGATATGGTATTTAAATAACAAAGAGCATCTGCTGAATTATTAAAAATTTCATATTTTGCAGTAGGAATATTATATTTTTTCATTAAATTTTTAGAAAAAACCTTACTTCCTTCTATAATAGCTGCCTTTTTATTAGGACCAAAACAAGAAATTCCAACTTTCTCTAATTCATCAACCATTCCTAAAACAAGAGGGTCATCAGGACTAACAATAACAAAATCAATACTATTTTCTAGACAGAAATTAACAACACCAGAAATATCTTTAGGACCTATATTTACGCATTCTGCATCCTTAGATATGCCACCGTTTCCAGGTAAAGCAAATACCTTATCAACTAAAGGACTTTGATTTATCTTCTTTATAATGGCATGCTCTCTACCGCCATTACCTATAACTACAACTTTCATAAAAACCTCCATTTTAATGATGGAATAATCTAATACCAGTAAATGCCATAGCAATTCCATATTTATTACAACAATCAATTACTTCTTGATCTCTTATAGAACCACCAGGTTGAGCAATATAAGAAACCCCACTTTTGTATGCTCTGTCAATATTATCGCTAAAAGGAAAGAAAGCATCACTACCTAAACTAACACCATGTATAGTTGAAAGATAATCTTGTTTTTCTTTTTTTGTGAACTTTTCTGGTTTATTTAAGAAATATTTTTGCCACTCACCATCTTTTAAAACATCTTCATCTTCATCAGAAATATATAAATCTATAATATTATTTTTGTCAGGTCTTCCTACTGAATCTAAGAAAGGAAGATTTAAAACTTTCTCATGTTGGCGCAAATGCCAGTTATCTGCTTTGTTTCCAGCAAGTCTAGTACAATGTATTCTAGATTGTTGACCTGCACCCACACCTATGGCTTGTCCATCCATAGCAAAACAAACAGAATTAGATTGAGTATATTTTAAGGTAATAAGAGCAACTATTAAATCTTGTTTATTATTATCAGGAATTAATTTATTTTCTGTAACGACTCTGTTTAACAAATCATTATCTATTTTAGAGTTGTTTCTACCTTGTTCAAAAGTAATTCCGAAGACCTGTTTATATTCTAATTCATCAGGAATATAATTAGGATCTACCTTTATTATATTATAATTACCTTTCTTTTTAGTTTTTAATAAATTCAAAGCCTCTTCAGTAAAATCAGGGGCGATTATTCCATCAGAAACTTCTCTATGTATCAATTTTGCTGTGGTTATGTCGCAAGTATCGCTAAGAGCAATCCAATCTCCAAATGAAGACATTCTATCTGTTCCTCTGGCTCTGGCATAGGCACAGGCTAATAGGGAATTATCTAAATCCTCAATATCATCAACAAAACAAGCTTTTTTTAATTTTGTACTTAAAGGTTTGCCAATAGCAGCAGAAGTAGGGCTAACATGTTTAAATGAAGTAGCACAAGGCAATTTTAAAGCTTCCTTTAATTCTTTAACCAATTGCCAACTATTGAATGCATCTAAAAAATTTATATAGCCAGGCCTTCCATTTAAAATCTCTACAGGCAAATCACTACCATCTTGCATAAAAATTCTAGCAGGCTTTTGATTTGGATTACAACCATATTTTAATTCAAATTCTTTCATTTTTACCTCCAAAGTATTATATTAATTTATTAAATTGCTATTTACCAATCTATTTTCAATATTGCCATTTTGTAAATTAACGTAACGAACATAAAGCGAAATTCTATTTTCTGTATTCAAATTATTCCAAATTAAATTTTTAAAGGAATCAATATTATTGGGAATTTTAATTCGCTCAGGTTCACCAGTAAAAGAGGGTAGGGGAGTACCATCACAATTATATGTATGAATAAAATGACCAAGTCCATTTATACTGTTATAAGAAAAAGTATATCTACTACAAGATGAACCAATATCATCTATACTTTTTAAGATGCTCATCTTATATTTAAAATTATTATCTTTAAATTCTAATAAGCCACTTATTCTAGGAGTAAAGTTTGGAGAATCTGGTTCAAAAGACCTAGTTTCTAATGCATCTTCGAAGGATTTATTGTTATTTAAAAAATTGTAAATTGTATCTGTTTGATTTCCATTTGTTACAATCAACTTATTATCACAAGTTTTTATAGGAGAATAAATAATAAGAGATGGATCTTCAACCTTAGAAGCATCAAATGGATTAATAACAACTTCATCTCCATTTTCAACGAAAATTCTATTCCTACTATTAGAACTTCTACCCATTATAAAATAAGCAACAACAGCATTAGCACCATCTTCACTTTTACCTATAATAATTCCTCTACCAACATAGGGA
>CAKPJM010000005.1 GCA_934162625.1 uncultured Clostridia bacterium | reverse complement strand
AGTCACTGCAGTAGAAATTGCACTTAACCAGAAACCAGATTTGATTCTTTTGGATATAATGCTTCCAAAAATGGATGGATTGACAGTATGTAAAAAGATAAGAGTATCGCTTAATGTTCCAATTCTTATGCTTACAGCAAAGGATGAAGAAATTGACAAAATATTAGGACTTGAATTAGGTGCAGATGATTATATTACAAAACCATTTAGCGTAAGAGAATTGATGGCTAGAATCAAAGCAAATCTAAGAAAGTCAGAAATTAAAGAAAGTACAAGTGTAACACCAAGTGATGAAATAAAAACCAAAAAAATAAAAGTAGGAGTATTAGAATTAGACTTAGATAAATTTGAAGCAAAAGTAGATGGAGAAGTAATAGATTTAACTCTAAGAGAATTTGAAGTACTAAAATTCCTAGCAAGCCAAGCAGGACAAGTAATAACAAGAGAAGTTTTATTAGAAAAAGTTTGGGGATATGAGTATTATGGAGATATAAGAACAGTGGACGTTACAGTAAGAAGAATTAGAGGAAAAATAGAAAAAGATACTGCAAATCCAAAGATTCTTATAACCAAAAGAGGAGTAGGATATTATATAAAAACAAATTAATGATTCTAGGGACTGTCCCTCTTTTGTTGAATAGCAAAAGGGGACTTTCCTGAATCATAAATAAGATTAATTACAAATATTGTAGAGGGCGGACAATTCTGTCTGCCCACAATTTTTGAGGTGAAATATGTTTAAAAGTGCACAAATAAAAATAATATTAATAGTTATAATTCTGGCTATAATAATGTTTATAATACCAGGATGTATTTATATAAATTATTTATCAAATGTAAATTTAGAGAAAATAAGCTTTGCAATTAATAATGGAAAAATTATGTTTTATATAATTTCGCTTTCTTTTATTATTATCTCTACTATAATATTGATATTTACATCTAAAATAATTCTTAATCCAATCACAAAATTAATAAAAAGTGCAGAAAAAATTGCTGATGGGAGCAATGTGGAGCAAGATGCTGATTATATAGAAGGAAAAAAAATAAAAAGTGATGAAGATGAATTATCTAAAGCATTTAATTTAGTTACAACAAGTTTAAAACAAAATTTAAATGAAGTTACAAGGCAAAAAAAGCAAATTGAAACTATTTTACTTCATATGACAGATGGAATAATCGCGTTTGATATTGATGGAAAAATTATGCATATAAACCCAGCAGCAACGAGGTTACTAAGAATAACAGAAGATGAAAACACATTTGATAAGATTTTTAAGAAATTAAAAGTAGATATTAATATGGAAAAAATAATATATCTAGAAAATTGGACATCGACAGAAGTCAAAGTAAACATAGAAGATATTTATTTGAATTTATTCTTTGCACCATTTAAAGATGAAAATGATAGGCCAGCAGGGGTTATGGTGTTAATACAAGATATAACAGAACATGTAAAATTAGATAACATGAGAAAAGAATTTGTTGCAGACGTCTCACATGAATTAAAAACACCTCTTACTTCAATATTAGGATATGCAGAAACACTTTCAGAAACAGACTATGATGAAGAAATAAGACAAAAATTTTTAGGGGTTATATCTTCAGAAGCAGTAAGAATGACTAAACTAGTTAATGACTTACTAACTTTATCAAAATTTGATAATAAAAAAACTGAATGGGAAAGAACAGAATTTGACTTAGGGGAACTTGTAAAACAATGCCAACAAAATTTACAAATAGAAATGGAAAAGAAACATCAAAAAGTAGAATGCTTTGTTACAGCAAATGTTCCAAATGTTTATGCAGATAGAGATGGAATAGAAAGAGTAGTATTAAATATATTATCAAATAGCATAAAATATACAGGTGAAGGCGGAACAATAAAAATTTATGTAGGATTTGTCTATAATGATGCATATATAAAAGTAATTGATAATGGAATAGGAATTCCAGAGGAAGACTTGAACAAAATATTTGAGAGATTTTATAGAGTAGATAAGGCAAGAACAAGGCAAATGGGAGGAACAGGACTTCGGACTTTCAATTGCAAAAGAAATATTAGACCAAAATAATGGAAGAATTGATATAAAAAGCAAAGTACATGAAGGAACAGAAGTTGTAATAACAATACCTACTAGAGGATAACAAAGAGACTTTAATCGCTCGCAATATTTATTAATTAAATAAGATAACATCTAAAAATTAAAATATGAAAAATTCCAAAAATTGCTCGGTCATGTCGCTTTCGTAGAAATTGTAAATCTTCTCTCTTCGCAGCGCCCTCATTAAAAACGAGATTCCCTACTCATATAGAAGAACAATTTCTACCTCAAGCTCAATCCATTCGCAACGTTTTTTTCATTTTTAATATTTTAATTTTTAGAAATAATTTATTTTCACAAATTACATTTTGTCTAATTAAATAATTGAAAAAATATAGATAGTAATGTATAATGAAAAAGTAATGTATGCGAAAGAGGGAAAAGTAATGGAAGAAAAAACAAATTCAAAGCTAAAAGATATATTAGAATGGGCATATTGTATAATAATAGCAGTAGTACTTGCATTATTATTTAGATATTATATAGGAACTCCAACAGTAGTAAAACAACCATCAATGTATAATACACTAGAAGAAGGCCAAAGGCTAATTTTAAGCAGATGGACAAGAACTGTAAAAGGAAAATACAAAAGAGGTGATATTGTAACTTTTGAAGCACCAAGTAAAGCTATAGTGTCAGCATTTGAAGCAGATATGGGAAATCCAATTGCTATATATGATTACGAACCAAAAGGTATAATGGCAAAATTTTCTTATTATGTATTAGAATTTACTAAGACAAGCTATATAAAAAGAGTTATAGGAATAGAAGGAGATCATATAAAAATAGAAAATGGCAAAGTATACTTAAATGGAGAGGAACTAGAAGAGCCATATTTAAGGGAAGGAATAGAAACAAAAGCAGATCATGGAGAATTATTTCTAGATGTTACAGTTCCAGAAGGATGTGTATTTGTAATGGGAGATAATAGACCTCATAGCACAGATAGCAGAAGTTTTGGATGTATTCCAGTAGAAAAGGTAGAAAGTAAAGTATTAATTAGATTTTGGCCATTAAATAAATTTGGCAAAGTGAAATAATTATGCGAGGAGAATAGTCTTCAGTAGTTTATAAAAAGGAAAGATAATGATTTTTGAAAATATTATAGGTAATGAAAAAAATAAGGAATTATTAAACCAAATAATAAGAGCAAATAATATTGCACATAGTTATATGTTTATAGGAAAAGAATCAATTGGAAAAATGTTGTTTGCAAAAGAATTTGCAAAAGCAATTTTATGTATAAACGATTCGAAACCATGTGGAAAATGTAAATCTTGTATAGAATTTGAATCATCTAATAACCCAGATTTTGAAATAATTGAACCCGATGGAAATAGCATTAAAATAGAACAGATAAGAGAACTTATAAAAAAAGTATATGAAAAACCGATTGTATCTAATAAAAAAGTATACATTATAAACGAAAGCAATCTGATGACAAAAGAAGCACAAAATAGTTTATTAAAAACACTTGAAGAACCACCAGAATACGTTACTATTATTTTAATCGCTTCAAATGAAAACTTATTTTTACCTACGATAAAGTCAAGATGCACAAAAATAATGTTTAGAAAATTGACAGACAGCGAGCTAAAAACAATATTAGAGAGAAAGTACAACAAACTAAACACTCAAGAACTAATGCTAAAAATTGCTGATGGAAGTGTGAATAAAGTAGTAAGTTTAGATGGAAAAGAAGAATTATATAACAAAGTTAATAGAATATATTCTAGTTTAGAAAATGTCAATATCATAAAATTAATAAATAGTAAAGAAGATATTTTTAAAGATAAAGAACAAGCAATTGAGATGTTAGAGTATATAAATTTAATATTTTTTGATAAAATCACTTCAAATCCAAATTATATAGAATGCATGAAAATAGTAGAAGATACAAAGGATAGATTGAAAAAAAATAATAATTATGATATGACAATAGACAACTTAAATATGACAGTGTGGGAGGTTATAAATGGCAAATATTATAGGAGTTAGATTCAAAAAACCAGGTAAAATATATTTTTTTGATCCTGATGGGATAGAAATAAAAAAAGGACAATATGTAATCGTAGAAACAGCAATGGGAGTAGAATATGGAGAAGTTGCAATTGCAAATAGAACCATACCAGATGAAAAACTTGAAAAACCATTGAAAAAAATTATAAGAGTAGCAACATATAAAGACAAAAAGCAAAACGAAGAAAATAAGAAAAAAGAACAAGAAGCTTTAAAAATATGCCAAAAGAAGATAGAAGAGCATAAATTAGACATGACTTTAACAGATGTTGAATATAAATTTGATAGAAGCAAATTACTATTCTTCTTTACAGCTGAAGGTAGAATAGACTTCAGAGACCTAGTAAAAGACCTAGCAGCAATTTTTAAAACAAGAATTGAGTTAAGGCAAATTGGTGTAAGGGATGAAGTAAAAAAACTAGGACGGAAATGGAATGTGCGGAAGAGAACTATGTTGTTGTTCATTCCTAGGAAATTTTGAAACTGTTTCTATAAAAATGGCAAAAGAACAAAACATATCCCTTAATCCTGCTAAAATATCTGGAAACTGTGGAAGATTAATGTGTTGCTTAAAATATGAGCAAGAAGTTTATGAGGAAAAACTTAAAAGATTACCAAAAGTTGGAGCAATAGTGAAAACAGAAGATGGAGAAGGAGAAGTCTGCCGGAGTAGAAACATTAAAAGAAATAATAAAAGTAAAATTTAAAGATGGAGATGATACATTCTTTAAAAAATATAATACAAAAGATGTAAAAATTATAAAAGATGTAGAAAAAGAAGATGATAAAATAGAAGCAGAAAATCCAGAGGACTTAAAAGAATTGCAAAAACTAGAAAAATTAGAAAAAATGGATGAAAAAAACAACAAATAATTTAGATATTAATTTTATAATAAAAAAAGAAATCCAATCAAAAAAAATATAGGGTTGCTGCCAAAAGTGACCAGTAAAAAGGTGGTGAATAAAAAATGGCATACAAAATATCAGATAAATGTATATCTTGTGGAGCATGCGCAGCAGAATGCCCAGTAGGATGTATTTCACAAGGAGAAGAAAAATACATAATAGATGAAAATACATGCATTGGTTGTGGTACATGCGCAGGTGTTTGCCCAGTAGAAGCACCTTGCGAAAACGATGACTAAGTGCAAATTAGAATGAATATAGAGTAAATTTTTAAAAATAAAGAAAAAGCGCGGTTCCAAATGGATGTATCCGCGCTTTCTTCTTAATAGCTGAGACTATGCAAAATTTCTCTTGCAATTTCTCGAAATGCTTCGTTTTCAAAGGTGAAATCGTAAGAACTCTTTCCCTTGTTGGTAACAATGCAGCAATTAACATCTTCCTTATTCATCTGAGTAAGAACATAAGATGCTATTCTTGCATTTGCCAAACTCACATTGTCAGGATACTTTTCACCCAAAATACCAGCCGACAATATGATAGTATCGTGGTCATAGTTGTATGTAGCATCCTGTTCGTTGTACGAAACACAACCAACATTAGTACCATCTTTATAGTTGTGAATGAAAACTTTAACAGTATTCAAAGTATCACAACCATATCCCAAAAACTGGGGAAGACTTTCACCGTATTTTTCAGTGAGACGGTAGTTAAGATAAGCGTAAAGCTTGTCTCCATAGCCATCTGACAACTGAATTACCTCTGTAGCCAAATTTTCCAATTTCTTGGAGGGAGTGGAATAGTTATCAACAAACTGCAGAGCAGTTTTAATAAAATCCACTGAAAGTTTGGGACATTCAGGTTCAGGTACAGCCTCAGAGGTAGAAATGTTACTGGCCTTGGTTGAAGTGCTGGGTACAGTGGTGGAAGAATCTGTGTTGCATGCTACCAGACATGCTGTTACAGCTACTACTGTGATGAGTAAAAAAATTATTTTTTTCATGTGTGTTTCTCCTTTCTGTTAATAGTTACTAAATGGAAGGGGAAACACAGGCCCTCCTCATTTAGGAAGGCCTTCAAAGGTCTTTCTAAAATAATTATAGCATAAAACAGAATAAATTTCAAATTTGACAAAATTATAGGGGCTACCTTATCACAAGTTATTCATATTAATATTGCTTTAAGCTTGACTTTTAATATTTTTCGAAATATACTTTATATTGTATAACAGTAAAATAGAGGCATATAAATTAATAAAGGAGGTTAATAGATGGAAGGCTTAATAGAAATTAGATGGCACGGACGTGGAGGCCAAGGCGCAAAGACAGCATCACTTCTTTTAGCAGATGCAGCATTTAACACAGGTAAATATATCCAAGGATTTCCTGAATACGGACCAGAAAGAATGGGTGCACCAATTACAGCGTATAACAGAATAAGTGATAAACCAATAACAATACATAGTAATATATATGAACCAGATTATGTAGTAGTTGTAGATGACACTCTATTGGAAACAGTTCCAGTAACAGCTGGATTAAAAAGCACAGGAGCAATAGTAATAAACACTACAAAAAATTCAGAAGAGATAAAAAATCTACTTAAAGGCTATGAAGGAAAAGTATATAAAATAGATGCAAGAAAAATATCAGAAGAGGCATTAGGAAGATATTTTCCTAATACACCAATGCTTGCAGCAATAGTAAAAGTTAGTAAAGTTATGTCAGATGAAGAGTTACTAAATGATATGAAAGGCTCATTTAAACATAAATTTGCTAAAAAACCAGAAGTAATAGAAGGAAATATGAAAGCATTAGAAATGGCCTTAAACTCAGTAGAGGAAATATAGAAAGAAGGATGTGATTTTTACATGGATATTAATCCAAAAACACCAATGGAGGAATTAACACCAGGTGGAGATATATATACAGCAGGAAATGCAAGAGAATTTAAAACAGGAGATTGGAGAAGCCAAAAACCTATATTCTTATCAGAAAAATGTAAACAATGTGGGCTATGCTTTCCAGTATGCCCAGATGATGCAATACCAGTAGGAAAAAATCAAAAAAGAACAGAATTTAATTATGATTATTGTAAGGGATGCGGGGTTTGTGCTAAGGTGTGTCCGTTTGGTGCAATAGCTATGCAATAATTGAAGTGAGAAATGAGATGTGGGAAGTGGGATAAATAGAGAAAAATTTGCACAGTTACAAAAGTGTAATGCTTACCTCACACTTCACACTTCTAAAGATATAAAAAAATATAAGTTAGGAGGAATAAACAATGAGTATTAGAGAACGTTTAAGTGGTAATGAAGCAGCAGCTATTGCAATGAAGCAGATAAACCCAGATGTAGTAGCAGCATTCCCAATAACACCATCAACAGAAATACCACAATATTTTTCAACATTTGTAAGTAATGGAGAAGTAAATACAGAATTTGTTGCAGTAGAAAGTGAACATAGTGCAATGTCTGCAACAATAGGAGCAGAAGCAGCAGGAGCAAGAGCCATGACAGCAACTTCTGCAAACGGAATGTCATTAATGTGGGAAATGATATATATTGCTTCAAGTTTAAGATTACCAATAGTAATGAGCTTGGTAAATAGAGCAGTATCAGGACCATTAAATATTCATAATGACCATTCAGATGCAATGGGAGTAAGAGATGCTGGATGGATTATGCTATTTTCAGAGAATAACCAAGAAGCTTATGACAATTTAATAATGGCACATAGAATAGCAGAAAATAAAAATGTAAAACTACCTTTAATGGTATGCCAGGATGGATTTATAACATCACATTCAATAGAAAATATAGAATTAATAGAAGATGATAAAGTAAAAACTTTTGTTGGAGAATATAAGCCAGATGAATATTTGCTAAATAAAGATAACCCAATAGCAGTAGGACCACTTGACTTACAAGCATACTTATTTGAACACAAAGCACAACAAGCAGAAGCAATGAAAAATGCAAAAAAAGTAATATTAGACGTAGCAAAAGACTTTGAAGAAATGACAGGTAGAAAATACTCTTTCTTTGAAGAATATAAACTAGATGATGCAGAAATTGCAATAGTATGTATGAACTCAACAGCAGGAACAACAAAATATGTTGTAGATAATTTAAGAGAAAAAGGAATAAAAGCAGGACTTCTAAAGATAAGAGTATTTAGACCATTCCCTGCAGAAGAAATTGCAAAAGCATTAGAAAATGTAAAAGCAGTAGCTGTATTAGATAAATCAGATTCACTAAATGCTGCTGGTGGGGCTTTATTTGAAGATGTAACATCTGCAATGTATGTAAACAAAAAACAAGTTCCAATGGTAAACTATGTATATGGAATTGGTGGAAGAGATACAAAAGCAGATGACATAGAAAGCGTATATAAAGATTTAGCTCAAATCGCAAAAACAGGAGAAATAGATAATCCATATAGATATTTAGGATTAAGAAAGTAAAATAATATAAATTGTAATTTTATGAAGTGTGAGGTTTGAGGTGAGAAATGTGAAAAATAGAGAAAAGCCTACGGAGCCACGGCCCTATAAATCTCACCTCCCACATCACACCTCTCACTTCAATTAAACAAATTACACTTTATCCAAATTAACAAATTTTAGGAGGTAAATAAACAATGGCATATAATTTAAAAGAAGTAATTGCAGAAAAACCATCAAGATTTACAGCGGGTCATAGAATGTGTGCAGGATGTGGAGCTCCTGTTGTAGGAAGAATGGTCTTAAGAGCATTAAAACCAGAAGACCATGCAGTAATATCTTGTGCTACAGGATGTATGGAAGTTTCAACATTTATATATCCATATACAGCATGGACAGATTCTTTTGTACATACAGCTTTTGAATGTGCAGCTGCAAATGCAAGTGGAGCAGAAGCTGCTTACAAAGCATTAAAAAGAAGTGGAAAAATACCAGAAGACCAAACAACTAAATTTATAGCATTTGGAGGAGATGGTGGAACTTACGATATAGGACTACAAAGCTTATCAGGAGCAATGGAAAGAGGACATGATATGGTATATGTGTGTTATGATAATGGTGCATATATGAATACAGGAATTCAACGCTCATCTGCTACACCTAGATTTGCAGATACAACAACATCACCAGCAGGAAAAGTAATTCCTGGCAAAATGCAAAATAGAAAAGATTTAACAAACATAATGGCAAATCACCATATTCCTTATGTTGCTCAAACAATTGCATATAATAATTTTAAAGATTTGTATGAAAAATCAGAAAAGGCAATATATACAAAAGGACCAGCATTCTTAAATGTACTTACACCATGCCCAAGAGGATGGGGATACAATACAGAAGATTTAATGCAAATAAATAAATTAGCAGTAGAAACATGCTACTGGCCACTATATGAAGTAATAGACGGAAGATATATAGTAAACTATAAACCAAAAAACAAACTTCCAATAGAAGAATTCTTAAAACCACAAAAAAGATTTAAACACATGTTTAAACCAGGAAATGAATGGATGATAGAAGAATTCCAAAAAGAAGTAGACAGGCGTTGGGAAGAATTACTACACCTAGAAGAAATAACAAATAAAGAATAAAATTAATATATTAAATGGGGGATGAATAAATGAAAAAAGTGGTTGAAAAAAATGATGTTACAAGTGCTGCAAAAAAATTTGGAGGATTATATATATTAGTAATGATAATTGCTCTTTATATAACAGATATAATAAACGAAGTAAAGGATTGTTCTTTAAAAGAATTAACTACAATGAGGATTGTAATAATATTTTTTACAATTCTTATCTCAAGTTTTTTACTAACTAGATATGTAATAAAAAAATATAGTATAACAAAATCATTTAAAGATAATCTTAGATTTAACATAAATTTAGTTATAATAGGAATAGCAGTAATTTCAATATTTTATTTTCTAATATCATTAAACAGAAACATTAAAGAAATAAGGCAAAGCAATGAATACAAAATAGCAGCAATATATTTAAATGAAGATGAAATAGAAGATGTAATAGATGAAGTGAAAAGTGAAGCTAGAGGTGGTTTTGTTAAAGTATGGGTTTCAATTCTACTTGCTTCAGGAATATCAGTAGGATTAGAAGGAAAAATTATTGACAAGTATTGCCTAGAAGATGAAAAAATTGTAGAAGAAAATCCTGAAATAAACTGAAACTTTTAGGACGGACTTTTTTCTTTCAGCCGAAAGAAAAAAGTCCGTCTTAAAAATTTCATGATAATATGATGCCAGATAATTGTAAACTTATGTTTGCAGAGTATGAGGGAGAGGCAATAGCTTGTGTTATGAATATATTATACGGAAATAAGCAGTGGTATTTATATGGAGGCAGTTCAAACAAACATTTTATATTTGAACATTTTGCTTATGTTTACAGAGATCTAAAACTACAGATAATAGAATTTCTAAAAAAATTTAAATAAGGATAAAATATAGAAACAAAAGGGAGCTAGCATACACTTGTTTAAAGGGTTGGAAAGTAGAAGAGGTGTTACATTAAGAGAAGAAACCAGAAAAGATTTAAATAAATTTAAAGAAATTATGGATATCACAGGTGAAATATTTATTTACAAAGAGTTAAAGTAATATTATCATAAAATTAACTGCAAAAATTTATAAAAAATATTGACATTAATAATATAAAATGCTACAATAATCATTGTCAACAAGAAAAGTGGTTTATACACTTTTCTTCTTGCCAATATATGCGGATGTGGCGGAATTGGCAGACGCGCTGGTCTTAGGAACCAGTGTCAACGACGTGGGGGTTCAAGTCCCTTCATCCGCACCAGAGTAAGAAAAGCAAGGATTTTAACCCTTGTTTTTTTCTATATTTTTTTATAAAAGTAATGCAATAGTAATGCAGTAGGAATTAAATAATCTTTTTTAGCTACTCGAATGCATATTCTTGAGAAACATCTATATAAACATCTGTAATTTCGCTATCTTCTACGTGACCAGCCAAATATTGAATTGCAACAATATCCATTCCAGATTCTTTCCATTGTGTGATTCGGTCATGATGTAACCTGTGATTGTGAAAACTTGTATTGCATATATTATACTTTTTATTTGTATACTCAAGCCAGTCATTTATCCTTTTAGGACTTATCAAATTATTGCTCTTATAATCCCAAAAGAACAAACTATACATATTAACTATTTTTCTAGAGGACAAAGTGTCCAAAATTTCTTCTAGTTCTCCACTAACTGGAAAATTTCTTTTACCTTTATCAATAGCCGTTTTTTTGTCATATGTTTTAGTATGCTTACCTATAATAAATTTTCCATTTTTATCTTTGGTAATTGTATTGTGAACATGTATAGAGAAATAGAAAATCAGCCAATAGCCTATACTGAAGAAGGAGAAGTATTCTACATAGTAGACTTAAATAATTATGAAAAGATGAAATACTTAGGATATGATAGAGAAAATAATGCCCTAAGATATACAAGGTATAATACAGGAAAGAAAATATATAGAATACCATTAGAAACGGACTATAGAATATTTACACCAGTAGCAAGAGATAGTAAAAAGTTCAAGAAGAAATACAAAATGAGAACAGAAATAGAAAGACTAAATGGAAGAATAGATAGGGATTACAATTTCATAAGAGGACAAAGGAAAACGGAATTGATGTTAAATCTAACATTTATAGTAATGCTAACAATAGCAAAAGGACATATAAAAAATAAGCAAGAGAATATATGAAGTTTAGTAGCATAAAAAAACTTTATGGAGATTGTGAAAGTGGTGGTTATACTACCAATAAGGCAAAATCTCGTTTAGTGAAACTAAATTGTGTTGCAATACGGATATAAACATGATATATTATTCATTTAAACGCAGAGGAAAAGTATATCCACTAAATCCGTATTTAAAAGACGGTAAATTGATGAAAATTTTAGAAAACCATGGATATGATAATACTTATGTATTTGTAAGTGCTGATTTTTAAAAGGAATAAATTTTATGCCAATATCAAAAAAGTGTTCAACAGGGTACTTTTTTATATACTAGGAAATTTCTCATTTCCTAGTATATAAAAAATGCTATAATCGCTAATGCCTTTGAGATTTCCTCATTTCATTCGTAAATTCAAATAGGCGAGAACAAAGGGCGACTAAAGTCGCTTTGCTCGTATATTGTAATCCACATAAAATGTGATAATATAGTAAAGCAAAAATGCTCAAATATCTTTATTTTTGGCAACTTTAGAGTGAGCTTTTATTTTTCTACGCTATACTTCTAAAGAATAATTATTTTTTATAGACTAAAATGAATATGGTTTAAATTCAAAATCAAATCCAGTGTATTTACTACGTTTTAAATTTATATAATTTTCAACTTCTTCATTAGCGACTTCATCTATTTCATTTATTCTACAAACCTTGCCATTATTTTGGGTAAGTGGAACAATATATCTTTTTTTCCCTTTTACACTAATACAATATTTATTATTAAGAGGTACTTCACTACAATAAATTGATGTAGCATTTTGAAATTTAACAAAGCTTTCCTTAATATAATTGTCATTGCAATTTAAAATTTTATTAATAACATCTTTTTCAGAAAATTCATACAAATTATCAATTGTTAGATATCCTTTAAAATTCATTGATTTTACTATATCAGCAAAAAACTGCATAACTGTTCTAGTATTATCACTATCGTAATTAGCAAATATAGGTAAAATTGTATGTAAGTATTCCTTACAAATTTGAGGAGTTTTAAAACCTAGTTCATCTTTTCCGTCTTCATTCTTTAAAATAACAATATCGTTATAATATTTTGAAACTTCTTCTAAATTCCAAGCACCATATAAAAATATTCCGTTAGAAAATGTATACTCAAATCTATCAGCACTTAATTTTGGGGTATCATTATCAGCAATCGGATAAATGTGATAGTCAGAAATCTCATCAATTGCTATTTCATCGCGTTTCAATAAATCCATTATCATTTTTGAATTCTTTATTATTTGCTCTGTTCTTTCTTCAGTAGACTCTTGATGTTCAGAATCTCCATTCATAAAATCAATACAATGTTTAAACGTAGGGGTTGCAATATCGTGAAAAAGTCCTGCTAAGGTTTGCTTTTTATCTTTTGTAAAATTCCATATAATTAATGCTACACCAACACTGTGATCTAAAGTAGAGTTAAAAGACACATAATTGTATATTTTGGAATAATCTGTACCACAAACCATACTTATCCCGGAAAGCCTTTGCATTTCTGGTGTATCTATATAATCTAGTAACCACTCTGGAAAAAGAGGGGATAAAATTTTAAAATATTCTTTTCTTAAGCTAGCTAAATTATTATAGTATTTACTCATACTTTTAATCTCCTTTAATCTTTATAAATGAAATTATACTGCAATTATCTAAAAATTTCCATATTTGTATAAATTAAATGTATTTTTTTAGAAAATTTTATTAATATGCAATTCTTTGTTAATCAATATTAGTGTCTAATCAATCCTTTTGCTAACGTAGCTTTTGGTGCTTTGAAACTGACACCGAAGCTCAATGGTTGCTTTGCAACAAATGACTCAATAATCTTTTTTGTTTACCGCTAAATAGTATTCCATATAAAAACATTGTAAAATTTATAATTTTATGCTACTTTATATATGGTGATTATTATGAAATTTACAACACTATGTTATATAGAAAAAGATGACAAATGCTTAATGCTATATAGAAATAAAAAAGAAAATGATTTAAATGAAGGGAAATGGATTGGAGTAGGTGGAAAATTTGAAGAAAAGGAATCTCCAGAAGAATGTTTAGTTAGAGAGGTAAAAGAAGAAACAGGTCTAACATTAACAAAATACAAATTAAGATGTATGGTAACATTTGTATCAGATAAATGGGAAACAGAGCACATGTATGTATTTACAGCAACTGAATTCGAAGGAAAACTTAAAGAATGCAATGAAGGTACCTTACAATGGGTTGATAAAGATAAAATATTAGAATTACCAACATGGGAAGGTGATAGATTCTTTTTTGAAAAAATGCAAAAACAAGAAGAATTTTTTACAATGAAGGTAGAATATAAAGGAGATAAGTTAGTAAAATGTAAATAATAATTTTAATATTAATTTAATCTTTAAAATTTATAATACAGATATCAACAAAGGAAAGACTAAATTAATATCACCCCAAAAGTAGGAAAAGAAAAGATTATTTCCATCAAACAAACCCGTAATCTTTTCTTTTCTTACAAATTTTAATTTTCAAGAAAGGAAAATTTATGAAAGTACTAATTGTAGAAGATGAAAGAACTTTATCAGACACAATAAAACAATGTATATGCAAAAAATTTGATACAGAACAAGCGTATGATGGTTATGAAGCATATATGATGGCAAAAGAAAATATATATGATGCAATAATATTAGATCTTATGTTGCCAGAAATGTCAGGATATGATGTGCTATTAAAACTTAGAGAAAACAAAGTATTAACACCAGTTTTAATATTAACAGCAAAAGACACATTAAATGACAAACTAAAAGGATTTAATTATGGAGCAGATGACTACCTAGTAAAGCCATTTGAAAGAGAGGAATTACTAGCAAGACTAGAAGCAATAATTAGAAGAACAAATGGAGCGTACAAACAAGATGAAATAGAGTTTAAAGATTTAAAACTAAATATAAAAAGCAGAAGGGCATTTATAAAAGATAAAGAAATAACACTACAAGGAAAACAATTTGATATATTAGAATATCTTATAAACTCAAAAGGAACAATAATAACAAAAGAGCAAATATTTGACAAAATATGGGGATTTGATTCATTTACAACTACAAACGTAGTAGAAGTATATGCAAGTGGATTAAGAAAAACATTAAAACAATATGGATATGATAAATATATAAAAACCATTCGTGGAGTAGGATATATGATAACAGATTAATATAAATTGGAAATAGAACAATAGGAAAGGTATTGTTTTATTTTTAGTATATTTGCAAAAATTAACATAATATGGTATAATATATATATGCAGTAAATTCTGTAAATAAAACATTTAATGGGCAATCAATAAGATTGTCAAGTCCAAAGAGGCGGAAAGGATTCATCATGAAGGCATACCAGAAGAAGAACTACACCATGAAAGCGGAAAAGGTTGAAGCAGGCACCGAACTCTATAATTTCCTCGAGGATTGCCACTATATAACCAACGATGCAAAGTGCATCAAGCTCATCGGAACTGTCGGCGAAGTCTGGCCCGTAACCATCGAAAAGTTGGCGAAAACCTACACTTTCATCGATGGTACACCGATCACAGCAGACAACATCCCGGAAGGGGAGTTTGAAATCGCAACCATCGTTGGCGAAACGGCAGAAATCATCTTCGCAGAGCAGGTTACTGAGAAGGTACAGGTCGCAACCAGCTGGGGTGAAGTTCTGACAGCAAATCGCGATGGTGTTCCTCACGGCGAAGGCGATTTCATCGTATGTGCAAACAAGGATGGAGAGCCGAACCTGGATGACAGATGGGTTGTTAACGGTATGGTGTTTAATAACACCTATGAGGAGGTATAACTCTTCTGTTAGTGAAAACCAGTAGGATATTTAATCCTGCTGGTTTTCGTTACATTTAGAGAAAAAACATATAAGCTGTGCTAGTAAAGACTAGAAAATTTTGGCAATATTTTAGCCTTGACAATTAGTGTAAAAATATAATAAACTACTAGCAAATCTTAAAGCTATATCCAATAAAGAAGGAGAAACACAGAGTATGAAAAAATTGCTATTAGTAATTGATGTCCAAAAAAGTTTTATAAACGAAATCACAGAGCCATATGTAAAAAAAATACAAGAACTTGTTAATTCAAATAAATATGAAAAAGTTGCTTTTACAAAGTTTATAAATAGTAAAGATAGTATATGGTATAAAAAATTGAAATATAAAGGTTGTATAACAGAAGATAATCAAGCCATAATGATTGACACAAAAAACAATGAAGTTTTTGAAAAAACTATTTACTCTGCGGTAAATAATGAATTAGTGAAATACATAAAAGAAAATGATGTTGAACAGATATATTTGTGTGGATTTGATACAGACGCTTGCGTTTTAAAAACCGCATTAGATTTGTTTGAGAATAATTATGAAGTATATGTACTTAAAGAGTATTGTATGAGTGGTGCGGGACAAAAAATACATAATGATACAATAGAAAACCTGAAAAGACTAATAGGAAAAAAATATGTAATATAATGTAAATATAAGAATAGGCAATTTAACAGCTTTTTAGCCTTGACAATTAGTGTAAAAATATGGTAAACTACTAATAAGTTTTAGGAGTATACCTAGCAAAAGCGAGCGGTATAGAGTAACAAAAGTTACTTACACAGAAATAAGATTAAAGTCTTATGGAGGAGTCTTAAAGATTTCTTTATAAGGCTTTTTTGTATAGGAGTGATAGTATGAAAGAAGAAAAAACATTAGAAACAGAAAGGTTAATATTAAGACCATTAACGGTAAATGATGCAGAAGAAGCATTTAAAAATTGGACCAGTGATGATGAAGTATCAAAATATGTAAGGTGGTCTACTCACAAAAATGTTGAAGAAACAAAGGAGTATATACGTTCGGAAGAAAAAGGGCGTAAAACAGAAGGGTGCTATAATTGGGGAATAGTTATAAAAGACAGTAATGAATTAATAGGAGCTATGGGGGCATTTCCAAGTGAAGATGACAGGTATGAAATAGGTTATAATATTGCAAAGAAACATTGGAATAATGGTTATACAACAGAAGCTGTAAAAGAAGTACTTAAATATTTAGCAACTGAAGAAAAAATACATAAATTTAGATGTGCACATGCAGTACTTAACCCTGCATCAGGTGCAGTAATGAAAAAAGCTGGATTTAAATATGTTAAAGATGAAGAATTTGAAAAGTTTGACAAAAGTCAAAAATTTGATTGTAAAGTATACTATTTAGATTTGTAGAAAATATAAAGTAGGGGTCGCCGTCCTCGGCGACCCACTATAGTAGAAATTTCAGTAAATATATAGGTAGCTTTATGCCTGCCTATAAAATAATAGGGTGAGAATTATGATTAGAAAAGCAAAAATAGAAGATTCAAATAATATAGCAAAACTTATTATAAGAGGCTGGCAGACAGCATATAAAGGACTTATAAACCAAGAATTTTTAGACAGTATGAGAGAAGATGAGATGAGTGAAGGATGGAAGAAAAAAATTTTTTCCCAAAACGAAAGCGATAACATATATGTATATGAGAAAGAAAATAAAATTCTAGGAGTTATTAGATTTGGAAAAGTAGCTGATAAAAATGATATAAGCCACAATGCAGAAATACATGTTTTGTATGTAGAACCAGAACTTAAAAGAAATGGAATAGGAAGTAAATTATTTGATTATGCAAAGAACTACTTTATAGAACATGATATGAAAGAATTAATTATTTGGTGTTTAAAAGGAAATGAGCCATCCATAGAATTTTATAAAAAGATGGGTGGAAAAATTGTTTCGGAAAGAGAAGCAAAAGTGCATAATATAGAGCTAGAGGAAGTAGGTTTGGAATATAATTTGAAAGATGAAATAAAATTAATAATACCAACGAAAGAATACGAAAATCAAGCAATAGAATATAAAAAAGAACATTTTGATAATGGAGAAAAAACATTACATGCGTGTTCAAAATGGGATAAAATGGATAACTATGATGAGTGGTTAGAATTATTAAAAAGCAATTCAAAAAAGGAAACAGTACAAGATAACCACGCTGCTACAACCCAATTTTTTGGAGTGAGAGAAAGAGATAATAAAATTGTTGGAATGATAAATATTAGACATGAATTAGCAAATGAATTTTTAAGAAATTATGGAGGAAATATTGGATATGGAATAAGACCAACAGAAAGAAGAAAAGGATATGCAACGCAAATGTTTAACCAAGCTTTAAAATATTGCAAAGAGAAACTTGATTTAGAAAAAGTAATGCTTGGTTGTTATAAAGAAAACGAAGCATCAAGAAGAACAATTTTAAATGCAGGAGGAACATTAGAAAAAGAAGTAAAAGCAGAAAACGGAAAAATAGCACAGGTATATTGGATTAAATTGTAAAAAGATATTGACAGAACAAAAAAATATATGCTATCATATATTTTAATTAGAGAGGTATATTATGGAAACAAAAATAATATTTAGAAACGAGCATCATAAAAATTAGCTTGTGTCATATATATGGCACAGGCTTTTGGTGCTTGTGCCTAAGATTTAAACCTTATGGTAGAAGTGCCATAAGGTTTTTTTGTTGCTAAAATAAGCTGGCCAGCTTAAAACAAAACTCTCTTAAAATATAAGGAGGAAAAAATATGAAAAAGAAAATTATTTTTATCACAGTAATTGCAATAATTGTAATGCTTGGAGTGCTTACAGCAATTAGAATGAAAAGGACAAATGTAAAACAAAATTCATTAGAAAAAATAACAAGTAAAGGAACATTTATACTAGGACTTGATGATAGTTTTCCACCAATGGGATTCAGAAACGAAAATAATAAAATTGTTGGTTTTGATATTGATGTAGCAAAAGAAGTTTGCAAAAGATTAAATGTAGAATTAGTAATACAACCAATATCTTGGAACGCGAAAGAACAGGAACTAAATTCTGGTAACATAGACTGCATTTGGAATGGGATGTCTATAACAGAAGAAAGAAAACAAGCAATGTTATTATCTGATTTGTACATGAAAAATAGAATGATATTCATTACAAAACAAGACAGCAATCTAAAGACCTTAGAAGATTTAAAAAACAAAAAAGTAGGAGTTCAATCTGGTTCAAGTGCAGAGCAAATATTGGAAAAATCAGAAATTTACAAAACATTAAACCAAACAGTTGCATATTCAGATAATATTACAGCCTTTATGGATTTGGAAACAAATCAAATAGATGCAGTATTTGTAGATGAAGTGCTAGCTAATTATTATATAGTAACAAATAATAAAAATTATAGCCCAATTGAACAAGCTTTAGAAGAAGAACAATATGCAATAGGATTTAGAAAACAAGACAATGAATTATGCAACAAAGTAAACGAGATTCTAAAAGAAATAAAAAAAGATGGAACATTAGAAAATATATCTAAAAAGTGGTTTGGAAAAGATGTTACAACAATTAAAGGGGAGTAAATATGGATTTAAATTACTTTATCAAATTAATGAAAATATTATGGGATGGAACGAAAGTATCTTTAAAGATATTTGCTATAACACTAGTATTTGCAATACCTTTAGGAATATTAGTTTCTGTTTTAAGTATTTCTAAGAACAAGATAATTTCAAAAATAATAAAGCTGTATATATTGCTTATGAGAGGAACCCCATTATTATTACAAATAATTTGTATATACTTTGCACCATATTATTTGTTTAAATTTTCATACAACAGATTTATAGCAGTAATTATTGCATTTACATTAAACTATGCAGCATATTTTGGAGAAATATTTAGAGGTGGAATAGAAAGCATTCAAAAAGGCCAATGGGAGGTAGCTTTCACATTAGGTTTTACTAAAATAAAAACATTTTTTATAGTGATACTTCCTCAAGCAATAAAAAGAATATTACCATCAATTTCAAACGAAGTAATAACTTTGGTAAGAGATACTTCACTAGCACAAGTAATTGGAGTGACAGAATTGTTTGCTTTTGCTCAAAAACAAGCTAATTATAAATTTTCTATAATTCCATTGCTTGTTGCAGGATTAATCTATTTATTAATTAGTGTAATTTTAACCTATATGTTTAATTACACAGAAAGGAAATTAGAGTATTATAGGTAAACATTATGAAAGTATTAGAAATAAAAAATATAAACAAGAGCTTTAACGAAAGAAAGGTATTAAGCAATTTTTCGTTAAACATGGAAGAAGGAGAAATAGTTTCAATAATAGGACCATCAGGAGTAGGAAAGTCAACTTTACTAAGATGCATTAATGGATTGGAGAAAATAGATAGTGGAGAAATCTTAATTAATAATAAAAGCTTAAAAAGAAAAAAAGACAAAATATCAAAAGAAGCAAATTTAGAAGTGGGCTTAGTGTTTCAAGACTACGATTTATTTCCTCAATATTCTGTAATTAAAAATATAACATTACCACTAACAACAGTGCTAAAAATAAAAAAAGAAGAAGCAACAAAACAAGCAGAAGAATTGCTTAAAAAAATGAATTTATTAGAAAAGCGATATTCATATCCATACGAGTTATCAGGAGGAGAAAAGCAAAGAGTAGCAATAGCAAGAGCGATTGCTACAAATCCTAAAATAATATGTTTTGATGAACCAACCAGTGCATTAGATCCGAAGCTTGTAATACAAGTTTCAAAAATAATAAAAGACCTTGCAAATATTGGCAAATCAATAATAATAGTAACTCACGATATAAGCTTTGCAGAACAAATTTCAGACAGGATTATAGAAGTGAAACTGGAATTTATAAAATGAATGTGAGAGGTGTGATGTGGGAAGTGGGATTTGTAGGGGCGTATTGAATACGCCCAAAAAAGAATTTATTGCAAACTCTACAGTAGGGATTAACTAAAAATGTTGTGGCAGGCCATGTGTCTGCCCGAAAAAATGATATTTTGTTATATACAAAAACCAGAACGAATGGGGACAGACCCCTTTTGTTTTAATTTTAACAAAAGGGGTCTGTTTTTATATATAGAGTTATGCAGGTATATGCATAACTTTTTTTGTTGAATAGGAAAAATCGAAGATTTTCCTATTCAACAAAATGCTATAATCGCTATTGCCTTTGAGATTTCCTCATTTCATTCGGAAACTCAAATCGGCGAGAAGAAAAGTGTGGCAAAGCCACTTTTCTTGTTGAACAGAAAACTAGAAAAACAAGAGAAAAGTTGCTTTTTTGGGGTAGCATAAAATAAAAAATTGAATAAATTAAAACAAGGAGGATATTTGAGTATGAAAGTAGGAAACACACCATTAATAAAGATTAAGTATAAATATAATAACAAGGAAAAATACGTTTATTCCAAATTAGAATCATATAATTTGACAGGAAGTATAAAGGATAGAGTGGCTTATTATATTATAAAATCGGCATATGAAAACAAAAAATTAGAAAAAGGAAAAGAAATAGTAGAAGCAACAAGTGGAAATACTGGCATTGCATTAGCAGCTATGGGAGCCTTCTTTGGAAATCCTGTTCATATATTTATGCCAGATTGGGTAAGTAAAGAAAGAGTAGATCTAATGAAGATGTATAATGCAAAGATAACATTAATATCTAAAGAAGAAGGTGGTTTTAAAAAAGCAATATCAAAAGCTATTAAATATGCAAATGAAAATAATGCTTTTTTAAGTAATCAATTTGAAAACGAAGATAATGTGTTAGCACATTATGAAACTACAGGAAAGGAAATAGTAGAAAAATTAAAAAGTAATATAGGGGGATTTGTTTCAGGGATAGGTACTGGAGGAACTTTAATGGGAGTTGCAAAAAGATTAAAAGAAGAAAATAAAGAAGTAAAAATTTATGCACTAGAACCAGATAAAATGCCTTTACTATCAAAAAACGAAATTATAGGTAACCATAAAATAGAAGGAATAGGAGATGATTTTATTCCTAAAATAGTAGATAAAGAAAAAATTGATAAAGTTATTTTAATAAATGATGAAGATGCTATAAATATGTCAAGAAAAATAGCAACAGAATTAGGAATTGGAGTCGGAATATCGTCTGGAGCTAATATGATTGCAAGTGTACTTGCAAAAGAAGAAAATGAAGGAAATATAGTTACAGTATTTCCAGATGATAATAAAAAATACTTATCAACAGAATTGAGCAAGCCAATAGATAAAAATGAAGAATTTATATCTAACAAAATTGAATTATTAGATTATGAATTTGTATAAATAATTGACAATATAAAAAGATTTTCATATAATATATATTATAAAGGAGACAAAGCCATGAGTAATTTAACAAACGCAAAATTAAATAACTGGTGGAATGTATGGGATAAAAATCACCCATACAAATTTGTCGTGCTTTAGAATATTAGTAAAATACAGGCACATGTATGAGTGATTAAAAACTTGTACATGTGCTTTTTGTTGTTTATGGGAGGTGGTGCATATGGAAGCTGACTGGCATTGGCAAATTTTATATAAAATTATTTTAAAGAAAGAAGGAATTGATTATGAATTATGGAGAATTTGGTGGACAATATGTACCACAAGAATTGAAAGAGAAATTAAATAAAATTGAAAAAGAATTTACAAAAGCAAAAAATGATGAAAAGTTCGTAAAGGAATATTTATACTATTTAAAACAATATGTTGGAAGACCAACACCACTATATTATGCAGAAAACTTAAGTAAATATGCAGGTGGGGCAAAGATATATTTAAAAAGAGAAGATTTAAATCATACAGGAGCACATAAAATAAACAATGCATTGGGGCAAGTTTTACTTGCAAAACGTATGAATAAAACGCATATAATTGCAGAAACGGGAGCGGGTCAACATGGAGTTGCAACTGCAACAGTATGTAGTTTGTTTAATATTAAATGTACAATATTTATGGGAAAAGAAGATATAAAAAGACAACAAGTAAATGTAGAGAAAATGAAGCTTTTAGGAGCAGAAGTATATGAAGTAACAAAAGGTGAAGGAACATTAAAAGAAGCGGTAGATGTGGCCTTTGAATATTTATTAAAACATCAAGATGTATTTTACTTAATAGGTTCTGCAGTGGGCCCAAGCCCATATCCAGAAATGGTAAAATATTTTCAAAAAATAATAGGGGAAGAAGCAAAAAAACAAATTTTAGAACAAGAAGGTAAATTACCTAAAGCAATAGTTGCGTGTATAGGTGGAGGAAGCAATAGTATAGGGCTATTTACAGACTTTATAAAAGAAGAGGTACAAATATTTGGAATAGAGGGAGCAGGAAAAGGCGTTGAGACAGAAAAACATGCATCTGCAATATATAACAATAAAATTGGAATTTTACATGGTATGAAAACATATATAATGCAAGATGATAAAGGAAATATAGAAGAGGCATATTCAATTTCAGCAGGTTTGGATTATCCAGGAATTGGACCAGAACACGCATACTTGAAATCTATAGGGAGAGTTAAGTATGATAGCATTACAGATAAAGAAGCAGTAGAAGCATTTAAGCTACTTTGTAGATTAGAAGGAATAATACCAGCATTAGAAAGTAGCCATGCAATAGCATATGCAATAAAAATCGCAAAAAACTATAAAAATAATGACAGCATTATTGTAAACCTATCTGGAAGAGGAGATAAGGATATAGAAATACTAAACTGAGGGGAAAAGGGGACAGATCCCTTTTTCCCTGATATCTGTCGAAAAAAGAAGAAATGAAGCAAACGATTTTTCTTGAATTTGAAATACAAATATGATACAAATATAATATAAATTCTGGCAATAAATCAAATTGTCAAAACAAATTTATTTCAAAAAAGAATTAATTCTTTAGAAATTCCAGAAAGCAAAATTAAGAAATTAAAATCAGGCATTTAAATATGTTTATTAATCATGCTTGTAAATATAAATAATTGCATATATGAAAGGAGAAAAGAAAATGAAGAAAACATTATCACCAAAATTAGATGTAGTATTCCAAGCATTATTTGGAGAAGTAGGAAGTGAAAGAATAACAAAAAACTTTTTAGAAACAATATTAAACAAGAAGATAAAAAAAATAGATTTAAGTAAAAATCCAATATTAAGAAGAGAATTTAAAGACGATAAACTGGGAGTGTTAGATATATTAGCAGAGTTAGATGGAAAGGAAAAATGCAATATAGAAATGCAATTAGTAAACTCAAAAAGTATAATAGAAAGAATACTATATTATTGGAGCAGATTATATTCAAGACAAATAAGAATAGGACAAGACTATAATTTGCTAGAAAGAACAATAATAATATTAATAACAGATTTTAAAATAGAAGGATTAGAAGAGTTAGAATACCATACAACATGGAAAATAATAGAAACGAAAGGAAGAAAAAGAATATTGACAGAGAAATTAGAAATTGATATCATAGAGTTACCAAAAATAGAAGGAAAAGAGAAAGAAAGTGGAAGATTATTAGACTGGCTATATTTTTTGGAAAATCCGAAATCTAGGAGGGTAACAGAGAAAATGGAAGAGAGTAAAGAAATAAAAGAAGCAGTAGAGAAACTAGATAATTTAAGCGAAGATGAAAGAATGCAAAGAATAGCAGATTTAAGAGAAAAAGCAATATTGGACGAAAAGGCAATATATGCAAAGGGATTAGATGATGGAATTAAGGAAGGGTTAGAAAAAGGAAAACAAAAGGAAAAATTAGAAATAGCAAAAAAATTAAAAAAAGAAGGAATGAATGCAGAATTAATAGCAGAAATAACAGGATTAAAAATAAAAGAAATAGCAGAAATATAAATTCCAAAACATTGACAAATCGCAATTTTTATGGTATTAATATTAGTATATTTTAAAGGCGATGAAGAGGAATAGTATATATTTATGAACTTTTAGAGAAGAGTTGGTTGGTGAAAAACTTTAAGGAACTAAATATAGAACCAGCCTTGGAGCTATGGACTGAAAATAAAAGTAAGTTTTATCGGAAATCCACCGTTATCATAGGATATAATGTTATAAGACATTATTTGAGTGTAGAAGAAATTCTAAAAATAGGTGGTAACACGGATAAAAATATTCGCCCTAAGTTAATAAACATAACTTAGGGCTTTTGTATTTTATATACAAAGGGCGACTAAAGTCGCTTTGTTATAGGAGGAATAAAAATGAGATTAAGTGAAGACTTTTTTTACACATTAAGAGAAGATGTAAGTGATGAAGATTCAGTAAGTGGAAAACTTTTAGTAAAAAGTGGAATGATTAAAAAAGTAAGTAATGGAGTTTATGCAAAAACACCATTAGGAACTAAAGCATTTCAAAATGTAGAAGAAATAGTTCGTAGAAATATGAATAATGCAGGTGCAGATGAACTAAAAATGCCAATGCTTTTACCAATGGACTTTTTTGAAAAGTCAGGAAGAAAAAATGCATTTGGACCAAGTATGTTTAGATCAACAGACAGATACAATAGAGAATATGCACTAGGACCTACACATGAAGAGCTTTTTGCGTTTATGTCAATGAGCAGAGTTAAATCATATAGAGATTTACCATATACTTTATATCAAATAGGAACAAAATTTAGAGACGAAGTAAGACCAAGATTAGGGTTAATTAGAGTAAGAGAATTTACAATGAAAGATGCATACAGCTTTGATAAAGACTATGAAGGATTAGATATTTCATATAAAAAAATGTTTGATGCATACCACAAAATATTTACAGAATTAGGACTAAATTATACTGTTGTTAGAGCAGACACAGGAGTTATGGGAGGAATACTTTCAGAAGAATTCCAAGCTATTACAGATGTAGGGGAAGATATACTTGTACTTTGCGAAAATTGCGATTTCTCTTCTAACATAGAGGTAACACCATGTATATGCAATGAGGAGTGTAATGAAGAAGAAAAAGAATTAGAAATGGTTGACACTAAAAATTATCACACAATAGATGAAATATGTGATTATTTAAAACTAGATATAAAGAAAACAGTTAAAGCATTACTTATGAGTGTAGATAATGAACTTGTAGTATTCTTTGTAAGAGGAGATAGAGAGCTAAATGAGGTAAAAGCTTTAAAAGTATTAAAAGGAAAAGAAATAGGATTTGCAACAGATGAATTAATTGCAACATCAAATGCAGTACCAGGTTGCACAGGACCAATAGGCTTAAATGCGAAAATTGTAGTAGATAACGAAGTGTTAAAAATGAAAAACTTCTGTTGCGGAGCAAACAAAGAAGGATATCATTATATAAATGCAAATGTAAAAGACTTTAAGTATGATGTATCAGCAGATATAGTAAATGTAAAAGAAGGAGATACTTGCCCAAACTGTGGTAAAAAATTAGTATTCAAAAAAGGTATAGAAGTTGGAAATACATTTAAATTAGGAACAAAATATTCAGAAAGTTTAGGACTAAACTATTTAGGAGAAGATAATCAAAGTCATCCAGTTGTTATGGGAAGCTATGGAATAGGACTTGAAAGAATCCTTTCTGCAATAGTAGAACAAAACAATGATGAAAAAGGTATAATTTGGCCAATGAATGTAGCTCCATACAAAGTTGCAGTAGTAGTAATAAATCCAAAAGACGAGGAACAACTAAAAGCAGGAAACGAATTATACAATACGCTAAATAGCATGGGAATAGATACATTAATAGACGATAGAAAAGAAAGAGCAGGAGTAAAATTTAATGATATGGATTTAATTGGAATTCCAATGAGAATAACTGTTGGAAAGAAAATTACAGATGGAATGGTAGAATTTAAAATGAGAAACGAAATAAATTCAGAAGATTGCAAACTAGATTCAGTAATAGAAAAAATAAAAGAGATTATAAAATAAAGAAACTTAAATTATCCTTGTATATAAAGTAACGTGTGACAAAAGCATATTGTCACACGTTATCATTTTATATACTATAATTGCTATTGCCTATGAGATTTCCTCTAAATGGTCATTTAATAAAACATTTTCTTCAACAGATTTAATTAACCAATCTATAAGAATTTCAGGAACTTCAGCTCTTTCAACTAAAACTTTTTTTATACAGTTTATTTGCATCTCATTTTGGATATAAAGCTTTTTTCGTTGAGAAGAATTTAAACTTTTAAAATAAACTTTACTAGAATCACTATTTGACTTATTACTCTTTTGTTTGATAAAATACGACATTTTTCACTACTCTCCTTACAAAATATGGTATTCAACATACCATATTTTACCAAATGCAAAGAATAAAGTCAATATAATATATTCAAATCAAAAAGATATTTTGCTAAACTTTAAATCTAAAATTTAATTTGCCTTTATAAATTTTGCTAAACTATTTAAAGCTTTGCAACCTAACTCTATTTCCTTCTCTGTAAATTCAGATAAGATCTCTTTAGTATTATCAACAATATTTTTATCTTTTCCAAATAGAATGTAATCAGCAGATAAATTTGTTAAACTACAAAGAACCTTCAATTTTTCTACAGACAAACAACTACCACCACGTTCAACAATTCCTAAATACTGTCCAGATATGCCGATTGCTTTTGCAAAATCTTCTTTGGTCATTCCCATTTCTTCTCTAATACATTTAATTCTTTTACCGATTTCTTTTTTCATAAAAACTCCTATAGTAATATTTTATATAATTAATGGTGAAAAAAAGTGATAAAAAGGAATACCAAAAAAGTACAATTTATGATAATATTAAAAAATAGAGGTGTAACTATATGAAAGATAAAGCTATGAAAATATTATTAATAGAAGATGATATAAATGAATGCAATATCTATAAAGCACTTAGCAAAACAAGAAAAGATATAGAACTTGTAGGAATAACAGATTCTGATATAGAAGGTATAAAATATTTAAAAGAATATAAACCAGAAGGAATTATACTAGATTTAGAATTGAATAAAGGAAATGGAACTGGAACAGGATTTAATTTTATAGAAAAAATAAAGGATCTAAAATTAGATTTGTTTCCTAAAATAATAGTAACAACCAATATATGTTCTGACTCTGTATATGAATTTCTTCATAGAAGTGGAGTAGAATTTATATTTTATAAAAAACAAAACAATTATTCTCAAGAAAATGTAATTAATACTTTACTATTACTAAGAGGATACACTAATAAAATAACAAAAGATTTTAAAACTGTTAATTCAGAAAATAATAATATATCAGATAGAATTAATAAAGAGTTAGATTTAATAGGAATTAGCACACACCTGCAAGGAAGAAAGTATTTGCATGATGCAATACTTTATATAATAGAAAATGAAAACAATGAAAATAAAATAACAGTAGTACAATTTTTAGTAAATAAATATAAAAAATCAAATAGTACAATAAGTAGAGCAATGCAAAATAGCATTTTACATGCTTGGAGAATATCTTCATTAGAAGATTTAAATACTTATTATACTGCAAAAATAAACTATGAAACAGGAGTACCGACACCGACTGAATTTATATATTATTATGCAGATAAAATAAAAAAAGAATTATAAAAAGATAAATTAAGTAAAAGAACTAAAAAATATTGCGAAAAAAAGAAATTTATATAATAAAATGTAACTTATTGTAAACTCTTTGAACTCAGAAATATCACTTATACATACAAGTATAAGTGATATTTTTTTACTATAAGAAAAATCTATAGGAGGTGAGTTCAATGACTTTTTGGGAATTAATTAGATATTGGTTCGGAGTATAAACATAAATTCTAAAGAAAGAAGTAATCAAAATGTTATTTTAAAATAAAAATATTGATTACTTCTTTCTTTAATTATATAATATAAAAAATATTTAAAAAAGGACGAAATATTATGGATACTAATGTAATAACTTCAACAACAAAAATATTTTTTATATTTTTATTTGCAATAATAATAGCTATTAAGATAATGAATATAAAAGGTTGCAATAAAATTCAGATTGTATCTAGTGTTATTATAAACATACTAATATCGCTAATATATGAATTTGTTAAAATAAGGATGGACACTATAGCAGCAATACTTATAAGTTACATACTTATTAGCATATGGGTTAAAATTATAATAAAAAAGCAGTTTACAGTTGCAATGTTAGTAACAATTATTTCATTATCTATAAGCTTTGTACTATGGGGATTTTCAGTAATTCTTTCATCCGCGTTGCTTTGCATAGGCAGTAAAACTTCAAGAATAGATAATATTTATGTAAATATGATTTTAATAATATTAATAGAGATAATATTAATGTACTTACTATTAAGAGTAAAGAGATTTAATAAAGGACTAGCGTTTTTAAAAAATAAGATAGATGAAGATTATATTAATTTAATTATGTTTAATATAAGTTCCATAGTAATAATGTCTTATTGTATAGTAGGAAATTACTATGGCAATTTAACTAGACATATACTTATTTGCTTTATTTTTCTTAGTATACTTATGTTTGTAATAATACAAAAAATCCTGACATTAGTTTACAAGCAAAATTTATTAAAGAAAACAATAGAAGACTATAAAAATGAGATAGAAGAAAAAGATGAGAAAATAAAAGAATTATCTAATGAGAAGTTTAATATTAGCAAATTAAATCATGAGTTTTATAACAGACAAAAATCACTAGAACTAAAAATAAAAGAAATGAATTTAGAAACTAGTGAAGAAATTGGAATTCTTCAAAGAATACAAACAGTAACAGAAGAATATTCTACTAAATTACAACAAATAAAAGGAAAGAACAAATTGCCATTGACTAATGTAGAAACAATAGACGATATGTTAAAATATATGCAAACAGAATGTTATAATAAAAACATAGATTTTAAACTACAAATAGAAGCAAATATTAATAGCCTAATAAACAATAAAATATCTGAAACAAAACTAGAAACTTTAATAGGTGACCATATAAAAGATGCAATTATAGCGGTAAATAACAGTAATAATAAATATAAAAGTATTATGACAATTATAGGGATAAAAGATAACTGCTACGAACTTTGTATATATGATAGTGGTATAGAGTTTGAAATACCAACACTTTTAAACCTTGGATTAGAGGCAATTACAACCCATAAAGATACAGGAGGCAGCGGAATAGGATTCATCACTACATTCGAAACCTTAAAGTATTGTAAAGCAAGCCTTATAATTGAAGAAAGACACAAAGAAATTGAAAACGATTATACAAAAGCTGTAATTATAAGATTTGATGACAAGAATGAATATAAAATACGTTCATATAGAGCAAAAGAAATAATAAGACAAGCAAAAGATAATAGAATCATCATAGAAAATATATAATAAAACAAATATTTAATGTTTTTTTAATAGGTATGTGATATTAATTAAAAAGAGGTAAAAATGAACGAGCAAAAATTAATAAAAAAACAATTAGTTAAAAATATGCTTTATGCATTTATAGTGTTTGCAATAATACTTATAATTTTTGATGCAATAATATATCATCAAGTATCTACATACATGTATAAATCTATAGATAAAGAATTAATAAGAGCAATGGAACTGTATCAAAACCAAAATATAGTGTCAGAAGTTAAAAAGGTTATTACAAAAGAACTAGATGAAAACATTAAAATTACATATGTAGAAACAAAGGTTAATCCTAGAGTGGTTTGCATAGTAAGAGATTCAAAAGGTGAGATATTAAACAGTGAGACTATAGGAAGATTTTATAATGATTACGTTAAAGACATAGAATTTAATAAAAATAAAACAGATAAGGTCTATTCAATAAAAGTGCAAGATAAGTACAATTACAGGGGAATAACAGTAAAAGGAATAATTTCAGAAGGAGAAGAAATATACATACAATTACTTGCAAATGTAGATGGAGAAGTTGCAACAATAAACAACATGACAGATACCTTATTAGTTGGAAGTTTAATAATAATTGGAATAGCAATAATTGGGTCATATATATTATCAAAAATGACATTAAAGCCGATAATGGAATCATACAAAAAACAAACAGAATTTGTTCAAAATGCAGCACATGAGTTAAGAACACCACTTACAATAATACAAGCAAAACAGGAACTACTTTTACAGGAGCCAGAAAGCAAAATAATAGACAAATCAGAAGATATAAATATAATGCTTAAAGAAACCAAAAGATTAACTAAACTTATAAAAGAATTAATGGTACTTGCAATGGCAGATTCAAATGAATTAAAAATGCACAAAGAAAAAATAAACATAGATAACCTAATAAAAGAAATAATTATTCCATACAAAGACTTTGCAGAGATGCAAGAAAAACAAATAAATCTAGATTTAAATTATGGTAAAGAAGCAAACATAGATAGAAATAAAATAAATCAGCTTCTGGTAATAATACTAGATAACGCAATAAAATACACAGCAGAAAAAGATACAATAACAGTAAAAACATACTCAAAAGAAGGAAAATGTGTAATAGAAGTAGCAGACACAGGAATAGGAATAAGCAAAGAATCGGCAAAACATGTATTTGATAGATTCTATAGGGAAGACAAAGCACGTTCAAGAGAAAAAGGAGGAACAGGACTAGGACTATCAATAGCACATACAATAGTAAAACTACATGGAGGAAGCATAAAAATAACGACTAACGAACCAAAAGGTGCAAAAGTGATAATAAAAATTTAGGGAGAAGAGGGAAAAAGGGGACTGTCCCATTTTTCTCTCTTTTTCTAAAAGATTAATCAGAAAGTTTGCTATAAAAAGCAATTGACCAAAGGCCTGCAATTCCTACAATTATATATAGTATTCTAGTTAATATAGATAAACTTCCAAAAATTGCATCAACTAAATTGAATTCAAATAGTCCAACAAGAAGCCAGTTAATAGCACCAATTATAACAAGTGTAAGAGCAATACCGTTTATAACTTTCATTGTAAAACCTCCTCTTTTTTATTTATTTTGTTCTAAAAAAACATATTTATTCATATTATTTCAAAAACATTGATTTTTAAACATTTTTAAAATATAATTTTAAAAGAATGGGAGAAAATAAAAAATGATAAAAAAGAATGAAGAATATGTTGTAGATATAATAGATAATGGATTTCAAGGAGAAGGAATTGCCAAAATAGAAGGAATTACAGTGTTTGTTGACCAAGCGATAAAAGGAGAAAAAATCAAAATAAAAATTTTGAAAGTTCAAAAAAATTTTGCTTATGGTAAAATTATTGAATTTATTGAAAAGTCAAATACAAGAGTAGAACCAGATTGCGGTACTTACAACAGATGTGGTGGATGTAATTTAAGACATATAGAATATAGCGAAACATTAAAAATAAAAAAAGCAATTGTTCAAAATTGCATGAATAAAGCTTTAAAAAGAAAAATTAAAATAGATGATGTTATAGGAATGAAAAATCCGCTTCACTATAGAAATAAACTTCAATATCCATTAGGGTTAGATGAACAAAAGAATCCAGTAATGGGTGTATTTTCTGCAAGAACACATAATATTATTCCAACAGAAAAATGTTTTATTCAAAATGAAAAATGTGAAGAAATAGCAAAAGATATATTTGAATTTATAAAACAAAACAATATATCTGTATATGATGAAAAAATGCTAAAAGGAACAATAAGGCATATAGTAATAAGAATAGGACTAAAAACAAATGAGATTTTAGTTACATTAGTAGTAAATGACGATAAATTAAAAGATAAAGAATTAGTTCAATACATAACAAAAAAACATCCAGAGATAAAGTCAATAGTTAAAAACTTTAATACAAAAAATACAAATGTAATATTAGGAGATAAAACAGAAGTAATATATGGTGCAGGATATATTTGTGATATTTTAGGAGAATATAAATTTAAAATTTCTCCATTATCATTTTACCAAGTAAATCCAATTCAGACAGAAATATTATATAATACAGCAATGCAATTTGCTGGAGCAAATGACACTGCTAACAAAAACAATATTGCTTTAGATTTATATTGTGGAATAGGAACAATAGGAATTTTTGCTGCAAAGAATTTTAAAAAGATATATGGAATTGAAATTATAGAAGAAGCAATAAAAGATGCAAAAGAAAATGCAAAAATAAATAAAATAGAAAATGCAGAATTTTATGCAGGTGATGTAGAAGAAGTTTTACCTAAAATAATAGAAAAGGAAAATATAAAACCAAATGTAGTATTTGTGGACCCGCCAAGAAAAGGACTAGACAACAAAACAATAGAGTTTTTAAAAGAGTTAAAACCAGAAAAGATAGTATATATAAGTTGCAATCCAGCAACACTTGCAAGAGATTTAGCTTTATTAGATGAGAGTTATGAGATAAAAGAAGTACAGCCAGTCGATATGTTTCCATTTAGTAAGCATGTGGAGTGCGTATCAGTATTACAACTAAAACAAGACATGTAATGCTTGATTTTCATATAGTTTCAGGAATTATGACTTTTGAAGAAAAAGGTAGATTTGGGAAAGAAAAACATCAAAATTTAGGTGTAAAAGTTAAAGTAATTGCTTAAGTGGTAAGTGAAAACACATAAATTATATTTTAGAAAATCGGATAAAATACTTGAAATATTAGGGATTTTAATAATGTATGAGGCAAAAATGAAAGAAAAAATTAATAGCAAAGAAATAATAAAAGTATTACTATTTGTATTACCATATATAGTTGTTGAATTTACAAATATTATATTAATCACAATTGATAAATCACTGGCTAACGCTATTGGACCAATTGCTATTATAGTATTTGGAGCATTTGTCAGTCTGGATTCGGCTATTAATGTAATTCAGGAATGTATTTCTCAATCACACAATATAGTTTTAGCTAGAGACAAAAATAATAGTAAAGATATTAATACCACTGGAATATTTTTACAAATTATAAGTAGTATTATTTTTTCAATATTATTATTTATATTTTCAAATAAAATTACTTATATTTATACATTGGAAAAAGATGCCAGAAATATTCTGACAGTACTTTTAAAACTAAAAGCTATTCAATTACCAATTTTTGCAGTAAGTTATGTTTTAAAAAATGATTTGAAAATTAAAAATAAAACAAATTTAATATTAATTTCGACGATTATTTCTTCTTTAGTTAACATACTAGGAGATATAATTAGCATTAAATTAGGATTTTCTGAAATTGGTGTTTATGTTGCAACGATATTAGCAACCATAGTAAATACTACCTTATTATTGATATTTGCAAAATACAAACAAACTAGAATAAGAATGAAATATATTAAACAAATAGTTTTTCACGTTAAAGATTTTGTATTTAATAAAGTAATTCAAAAAATAGCATATATATTGTATGAAAGAGTAGCTAGTTCTTTTGGCACATATATATATTTATTAAATTGTATTTGTGGAAATGTTGTTTTAATATTAATTCAATTGGCAGATGGGTATTATTCTGGACTTTTAGTATCTTATTCTGAATCAATAGATAATAAAGAAAAAAACTTATTACATAAAGTTAATAGAGTAGGTATCTACTCATTATTATTTTCTATTATATTTGCTGTCATTGTTCCTTACCCTGCATGGTTTTTCCTTGGTAGAGTTGTTACGTGGAATGAATGTGGAATATATGTATATATATATATAACTGAATTTTTTACACATGTAATAAACAACAATTATTTAGCTTATTTATCTGCTAATAAAGATACAAAATCTTTAAGATTAACTTCATTTATAGGAGGAATATGCATAAGACTTCCATTATTATATTTGATAAAATACTTTAACTTGGGACTGATAGGATTAGGATTAGTATGCACAGTGGACAGATTGGTTAGAACAATATATTTAAAAATTTATATCAGAAAAAATATTAATATATATAAAGGATAAATAGCGTGAATACAAAAAAAGGATAAGTAATTAGATGTAACAAATGTTTGAAAATATTGGCCATTAAATTGTAAAATTAAGGAATTTATGATACATTATTTACAGTAAAGATTAGGAGAGGATTTGTGATTATATGGAAAAAATTACAATAAGGAAGGCGACTATAGAAGATCTAGTTTTAATTCAAGAATTAAATAATAGTTTATTTGAGTTAGAATATGAAAATTTTGATGATACATTACAAGTTTTAATACATAATGGAGGTCATATCAATAGTGAGAGCGGATATGATACATTTGAAGACATAGTAAGTTTTATATAAAAGCATTATATTATGAAAATTAAATATGCCAGAAACTCTCATAAATGAAATGGAATTTACGAGAGTTCCCGAATTATGCTGTTTTTCTTTTTATAAAACTTGTAATAAAAAATACATTATGGTACAATGTATTCGTAAAAAAATAGACAGAGGAAGATTTATTTGAAAGAAAATATAAAAAATTACAATTTAGAAGAAATAAAAGAAGTTTTAAAAGAATTAGGAGAAAAACCATACAGAGCAGAACAAATATTTAAATGGATAATGCAAGAGAATGTTACATCTTTTGACGAGATGACAAACATTTCTATTGAATTAAGAAATAAATTAAAAGAAAAATTTGATTTGCATGTATTTAAAATATTGCAAAAGCAAGTATCAAAAGATGGTACAAAAAAATATTTGTTTGATGTTTTGGATGGTAATGCAATAGAATCTGTACTTATGGAGTACAAGCATGGATTTACAATATGTGTTTCTTCACAAATTGGATGTAAAATGGGATGTAAATTTTGTGCTTCAACAGGAGTAAAGTTTTCTAGAAATTTGACCGCAGGAGAAATTGTAGAACAGCTCTTAGCAATACAAAGAGATGAAAATATAAAAATATCTAATTTAGTGTTTATGGGAATAGGAGAACCTTTAGATAATTATGACAATGTTATGCAAGCAATTGCAATATTGAATAATCCTAAGGGCATTAATATGGGGGCAAGACATATAAGTATATCTACAAGTGGATTAGTTCCTAGAATATATGAACTTGCAGACAAAAATATACAATGCACCCTTTCTATATCTTTACATAGTGCAAGTAATGAAAAAAGAAGTCAAATGATGCCAGTAAATAATGTGTATAATATAGAAGAACTAATGAAAGCATGTAAATATTATACAGAAAAAACAAATAAGAGAATATCATTTGAATATGCTTTAGCAAAGGAAAGTAACGATAACCTAGCAGATGCAAAAGAACTTGTAAAGCTATTAAAAGGAATGCTTTGCCATGTAAATTTAATACCAATAAATAAAATTGAAAACGGAAAGTATAGTAAGAGCACAAATGAAAATATATTAAAATTTAGAGACTATTTAAACGAAAAAGGAATAGTTGCTACAATAAGAAGAGAATTAGGCTCAGATATAGATGCTGCATGTGGGCAACTTAGAAAAAAAGAGGTGGAAAAATGCGAACTTATTCAAAAACAGATATAGGAAAAGCAAGAGACATGAACCAAGATTTTATTTATGCAGCTGATGAAGAAAAAGATATTAAATTGTGTATACTAGCAGACGGAATGGGCGGATATAAAGGTGGAGAGATTGCAAGTAGCCTTGCTACTATTTCTGCAAAACAGTATATTGATGAGAATTTTTCAAATATTGTTCCAAACAAAGAAAACATACAAGAACTTATAAAAGAAGCAATGGAGTATGCGAATAATGAGGTATATGAAAAAGCCAAAGAAAATAAAGAGCTAGAACAAATGGGTACAACATTAGAAATTTGTTTAATATACGAAAATAAAGTTTATATAGGACATATTGGAGACAGCAGAATATATAGAATAAGAAAGAATATAATTAGAAGAATAACAACAGATCATAGTTATGTAGAAACATTGGTAAAAGATGGGACAATAACTAGAGCAGAAGCTTTTTACCACCCTAAAAAGAATATGCTAATGAAAGCTTTAGGATGCACTGAGAAGATAGAACCAGATGTAACAGTAAAAGGTTTTTTACCAGATGACATTATATTAATGTGCTCAGATGGATTAACTAATATGCTACATGAAGAAGAGATATACTCAATTATAAGAGAAGACGAAAATATGGCATGTGAAAAATTAGTTCAAAGAGCAAATGAGCTTGGTGGATATGATAACATAAGCGTTATTATAATTTCAAATAAAGATTAATTTCTTTAGAATGGAGAGAAAAATGAATTTAGAAGGTAAAATTATAGGAAATAGGTATCAAATAATAGAGAAAATAGGAAACCGGAGGAATGGCAACAGTATATAAAGCAAAATGCTTAGTTTTAAATAGATATGTAGCCGTAAAAATATTAAGAGATGAGTTTACTACAGATGAGGAATTTATAAAAAGGTTTAATATAGAAGCACAAGCTGCTGCAAGCTTAACACATCCAAATATTGTATCTGTTTATGATGTAGGCAACGAAGACAACTTATACTATATAGTTATGGAACTAGTAAAAGGAAAAACTTTGAAAGAAATAATAGTTGAAGATGGAGCTTTAAGCTGGAAATGGGCTGTAAAAGTTGCAATGCAAATTGCTTCAGCTTTAGAAATGGCACATAGAAATAATATAATACATAGAGACATAAAGCCACATAATATAATAATAACAGAAGATGGAGTGGCAAAAGTAACTGATTTTGGAATAGCTAAGGCTGTGTCAAACTCTACAATAACAGCATTTGGAACAACAATAGGATCAGTACATTATTTCTCACCAGAACATGCAAGAGGAGGATTTACAGATGCTAAATCAGATTTATATTCATTAGGTGTTGTTATGTACGAAATGGTTACAGGAAGAGTTCCATTTGATAGTGATACACCAGTTTCTGTTGCATTAAAACACATGCAAGAAGAACCTGTTGAACCAATGATAATAAAACCAGATTTACCTAAAAGCGTTAATGATATAATTTTAAAGGCAATGAAAAAAAATACAGAAGAAAGATATGCATCTGCCACAGAAATGCTTAGAGATTTAGAAAGAGCATTAAAACAACCAGATGGAAATTTTGTATTTGGAAATGAACCAGATAATTTTAAAACTCAAAGAATTGACTTAGATTATATTACAAAAAATGAGCAAAGAAATAAAGAAACTAAAGAAGAACCAAAAGGAAAATTTGCAAAAATGAAAAAATTCTTTGAAGAACATAAAACTATTAAAGTTATATGCATAATATTAGCCTGTATATTAGTGTTCTCTGTAGCTATGGGTGGAACATATTTAGCTTTAACATTAGGAAGAGCAAAAGAAGTACAAATACCTGACTTATCAAATATGACTTTAGAACAGGCACAAGAAGAAGCAAAAAAATTAAAAATAAAAGTAGAAGTTAAAGAAGAAAAGTATCATTTAGAAATACCAGAAGGTCAAATTATAGAACAAGATCCTAAATATCAAATGAATTATAAAATAAAAGAAGGAAGTACAATAAAGGTAGTTGTAAGTAAAGGACAAGAAATAGTAAAAATGCCTAAAATAGTTGGACTAAAGAGAGACGAAGCAATAAACTTATTAAAAGAAACTGGACTAGAATATGAAATAAAAGAAGAGAACAGTGATGATGTAGAAAAAGGAATCGTAATAAAACAAGAAACAGAAGACGGAAAAGAAATACAAAAAGATGATGAAATTGCAGCAGGAACAAAAATTATTGTTCATGTAAGTATGGGAATTGAACAAGTAGCAGTACCAGATTTATCAGGAAAAACAGAAAGCGAAGCAAAAACAGCAATATCAAATGCAAAACTAAAATGGAAAAGTACAGAAAAAACATCAGATTCTAGTAAACCAAATGGTGTAGTTGTAAACCAATCAATATCAAATGGAAGCATGGTAGATAAAAATACAGAAATAACAATAACAATAAATGAATTTGATGAGATAAAAACTGGAACAGTAACTGTTAATGTAAAATCATTAAGAAATTATTCAGTAAAATATAAAAAGGATGAAGAGGGAAACGAAGTTGCAATAGATCCAGAAAAAGTAACTCTAAAAATTGTTGCAGATGATGATATAATATATAATTCTAAAGTAAGCGAAGCAGAAACTGGAATAAGTGCAAATGTATCTGGAATAGGAACAGTAAAAATAAAAGTATATATAGAAGATGTTTTAAAGAAAACAGAGAGTATTAATTTAAATACACAAAAATCTTTAACAATAGAGTAATAAAAGGAGAATTTAATTATGGAAATATCAACATCTATACTAACAGTTGAAAAAGAAAATGCAACTAAAATATTTTACGATTTAGAAGTTGCAAGAACAGACTATTATCATATAGACGTAATGGATGGAAAATTTGTAGAAAAAAACACAGAGGAATTAATGTATGAATATGCAAATACTATAAAACAAATATCAAATGTACCATTAGATGTACATCTTATGGTAGAGAATGTAAAGGAAAATGTAGAAAGATATATTCCATTAGAGCCAAACATAATAACATTTCATTATGAAGCTTGTAATAGTAAAAATGAAATAAAGCAAATTATAAATCTGATAAAAGAAAATAATATAAAACCTGCAATTTCTATAAAGCCTAATACAAGTATAGAAGAAATTAAAGAATTTTTACCAAGCCTAAATATGGTATTAATAATGACTGTAGAACCAGGAAAAGGCGGACAAAAATTAATACCAGAAACAGTGGAGAAAGTTAGAAATCTAAAAAAGTATATAGGAGATAATAAACTAGAAACCTATATAGAAGTTGATGGTGGAGTTAATAAAGAAACTGTACATTTAGTAAAAGAAGCGGGGACAGACATAGCAGTAGCAGGAAGTGCAATTATATCTGCTGAAAATTTTAAAGAAGCAATAAAAGAATTGAAATGAGACGGGCGATTTTAATCGTCCGCTTTTAAATAAGAGGCAAAATAATAATAATTAAATAAGATAACATATTAATTTTAAAAACAATGGTCTCCAAGCTCACGGGTATTCCCCCGCCTCAAAGGGCTGTCGACGCATTGTTTGTAAAAATTAATAATGTTATCTTTGAACAAATTAATGAAAAATAAATTTTTCATTAATCCGACAAAGAACGAGGCAATCTTAATCCACATCCCGTTTAACATATAAATGTAATATATGTTGTAAATGCTATAGTGGTCGCCACCCTCGGTGACCCATAATCGTAGAATCGTGCAAAAATGTAGGGGCAGGCCCTGAGTCTGCCCGAAAAAACATCTGGAAAAAATTCTAGGGACAGTCCCTCTTTTGTTGAATAACAAAAGGGGACTGTCCTGAATTTTTAAATTTGAATAATGTAGAATAAATGTAGGGGCGTATTGCATACGCCCAAAATACCAAATATGTTGCAAATGCTGTAGTGGCAAATTTAATCGTCCTCATTATTTATTAATTAAATAAGATAACATATTAATTTTAAAAACAATGGTCTCCAAGCTCACGGGTATTCCCCCGCCTCAAAGGGCTGTCGACGCATTGTTTGTAAAAATTAATAATGTTATCTTTGAACAAATTAATGAAAAATAAATTTTTCATTAATCCGACAAAGAACGAGGTATTTTAAAATTATAGC
>CAKPJM010000004.1 GCA_934162625.1 uncultured Clostridia bacterium | reverse complement strand
TCATATAGAAGAACAATTTCTACCTCAAGCTCAATCCATTCGCAACGTTTTTTCCATTTTTAATATTTTAATTTTTCTAAATAATTTACTTGCACAAATTCCAATTTATTTTTCTAATATAATTTGATTTTCTTCATTAGCTGAAGCATATTTATATTCTTCATCTAATTCTTCTTTTTCCATTTCTTTTACAATGTTTGCAATTCTTAATTGTGGGCATTCTATTCTATGTGCAGCTATAATAGCCTTTTTGTTTCCTTTAGCTCCGGCATGTGCTAGTCCTCTTAAAACACCTAAAACTACTATGTTTTCTCCTGCAATTATTTCTGCTCCTCCATTAACATCTCCTAGAATTACTAAGCTTCCTTCAAATTCTATTTTTTGTCCAGACCTCATATTTCCTTTATAAAACTTTGTTTCTGAGTTTTCTATTTCTTTTTCAAATGCTTTTTTGATTCCGTGCAATCCTAATTCCTTTGGGCTATCAAAGTTAACTTTTACATCTATTTCTTTTGTTATTATTTCTTTTATTTCTTCTATTTCTTTATTCTTTAGTATTTTTCCTGTTACACATATAGGAGTTTTCTCTGCTTTGTATAATTTTTTTAATGCTGGTATTTTTTTATTTAAACATTCTATTGTTTCTTCATATGTTGCTTTTTCACTTATCCTTATTACTATTTCGTTCTTTTTCATACTTATTCCTACTGGATTTCTCATATTTGTTCCTCCTAATTTTTTTACTAGCAGATACATGACTGTACTTGTTTAGTTAATTCTAAACTTTTAAATTATCGAGCACATTTCCTCATACTTTTTTATATTTTAAAAATTATTGTTAATTTTGTTGTTCTGTATATGGTAATGCTGTTCTGTCTTCTTCTATTACTTGTTTTAGCTTAAAGTGTTGTTCTATAATATCTTTTGCTACATAAGCTGAATAATATCCGTGTGATCCATTTTCTATCAATACTACTACTGCAATTTCTGGATTATCATACGGAGCAAAGCCAACGAACCATGCATTTACTTTTCCTCCTGCTTCTGCTGAACCTGTTTTTCCTCCAACTTCTATATCAAAGTTTCTGAATACTCCATATGCTGTTCCTCCTGTTTCTGTTGTAACAGATTTCATTCCTTCTAAAACAACATCTATGTTTTCCTTTTTTATATCTAATTTCTCATTATTTACTTTACTTAGATTTAATTTTTCATCTGCATATTTTTTTACGCTTTCTTTGTCTTCACTTGTTCCGTCTTCTTTTATTATATCTTTTACTATTGTTACATCAACTTCTTCTCCTCCATTTGTAAGCATTGCTATATATCTTGCTATTTGTAAAGGAGTAAAATTATTTTCTGCTTGTCCAATTACTGCTGATAGAGAATTTCCGTAGTACCATGTTTGCCCAAGCTTTTCATATAAGGTTTTTCCAGCTAGAGTTCCTGATACTTCTCCTGGTAATTCGATGTTTGTCTTCTGTCCTAGTCCAAAATATGTTGCATATTTTTCTAAGTTTTCTATTCCCATTCTAGTTATTAGCTCGTAGAAATAATAGTTACAAGAATTTTTTATTGCTCCAGAAACATTAAGTGCTCCATGTCCTCTTCCATAACTTGAGTATATCCAACATCTAGGATTGTAGCCTTTGGGATAAATTCCAGTATCATATATTGTTTCTGTTGCATTTACCGCTCCTGTTTCAAGTCCTGCTATTGCAGATACCATCTTGAAAATTGACCCTGGCGCATATGCACTTTGTATACATCTATTTATTAATGCACTCTTTTTTTCATCATTATATTCATTCCATTTTTCTTTACTTATTCCATCTATAAACAGCTCTGGTTCAAAATCTGGATAACTTGCAAGAGCAAGTACTTCTCCAGTTTTTACATCTAACACCACTGCTGCTGCAGAATCTACATTTCTTGTTTCTCCAAGTTTTCCACTTTTTATTTCTTGTAAATGAGTTTTCAAAGAATTTTCTGTTACTTGCTGTAAATTAGCATCTATTGTAAGTACAACATTATCACCTTGAACTGCTTCCTTAGTTACATATTCACCTGTTTTTGTTCCGTCTATTGACATATCTGTTTGTTTGCTTCCATTTTCGCCTCTTAAGTATTTTTCAAATACATATTCAACTCCCGCTTTTCCTATATAGTCATTCATAGAATAGCCTTCGTTATTCTTATATTCTTCTTCGTTTATTGCTCCAATATATCCAATTGTGTGCGAAGCTAAACTTCCTCTTAGATATTTTCTTGTTGGCGAACTTTCAATATCTATTCCTGGAAAGCTTAAGCTTTGCTCTTCAAATATAGCAACACTTTGCTTACTAATATTTTTTGATATAGTGTATGGGCTCATAGCACTATACCCTTCTTTTTCTATTCCATATCTAACAGCTATTATTTTTCTTATTTCTTCTATATTATCATTTTTTATTTCATATTTTTCTTTATATTTTTGTATAACTTCTTCAGCTGTTAAGTCTTCTTTTAATTTATTATTTTTAAGCCACTTTGCTTGTTCTTCTTTGTCTATACTAAATTCTACAGGATTTACTTTTATGGGGAATTCATCTTTGTATGTATCTCCATTTTTTTCTAATACATTTATAGTTTCTAATATAGTGTTGTTCAATGTATCATTATCAATTTTACTTTTATATATATTTAGTGAGTATTTAGTAACTGTTCCTGCAATTACATTTCCGTTTCTGTCTAATATATTTCCTCTTGCAGCAAGTATTGTAGTTTCTCTTGTTAGTCTTGAACTAGATTTTTCTAAGTACTCTTCTCCGTGCACAATTTGGAGGTTAAAAAGCTGTATTAATAGTACTATCCCTATAATATAGACAATTACAGTTAATATATTATATCTTACATTTTTCTTGTCCATATTTAGTTTTCCCTCCTTTTAATAATATTTGGTAAATATGTTTTTTTCTGTAAACGTTTTTTCTAGTAATTCTCCTAATTTTATTACTAATGGATATATTATTATTATAAGCATTACGTTATATAAGGTTTCTATTGATATTATTTTTATAAATGGTAGTAAATCAATCTCTAGTTTAAATATTATTATTTGAAGCAAGTAAGATATTAATTCACATATTATAGTAGTCCCTATAGTCATTAGCATTATAGTCATTCTACTGTCTTTAGAGAATCTTTTAGTAAATATTCCTCCGAAGAAATCCAGCTATCCCTAAGACTATTGCATTTATTCCTATTGCTTTTCCAACAAACAAATCTAATATTAATCCTAAAAATATACTTATAGAAATTCCATATGTTTTACCTATAAATATTCCTATTAATAAAGAAAGAATTATAAAAAGATTTGGTTTTATCCCAGCTATGTTAAACCAAACAAAAAAATTGGATTGTAAAAAATATAAAAGAATAAATATTAAAAATATTATTATTATTGATAGTATTTTTTTCATAGTAGTCCCTTCATTTTTCTTTCATTCTATTTTACCTTATTTTTTCCAATTTTTCAAGAGATTATAAGGGTTTATTATATATTGTAATGTAAGACAACAAAGCAACTTGGGGGGTCCCTTTGTTTTAGCCGATTTGAGTTTCCGAATGAAATGAGGAAATTTCCTAGTATATAGTAAAAATTCTAGGAACAATTCCTAGAATTTTCTTTTTGGCGTATGTGATGCACTATTTATATTTAATTTCTAAATCTTCAAAAACTGTAGTATCATAGCTGAAATTGCCCCTATTGTATAAAGAGTTAAAACTATTTTTATATTTTGTTTAGTATTATGATTTACCTTAAACAATACTAATATTCCAACTCCTGAATTTACTAAAAGGCCTCCTATCATTAGTCCTAGATTCAATACCCCTAACAAATAAAGCTCTGTTAGTATAACTGATGATGCACAATTTGGTATTAGTCCTATTAAACAAGCAATTAAGGCTCCTAGAACTGGCTTATCTGATATTAAGTTTCCTATTGTTTCTTCTCCTATATATCCAATTGCTATATTTAATAATAATGATACTATTAAGATAAATATAAATATATTTACTGTATGTTTTATTGCAGATTTCCATATGCCTTCTTCACAATGGCAATGTTCATGTTCGCATAAATCTTCTATATTTTCTTCTTTTTCCTCTTCTTTTCTTCTTAATACTAAATCTATTAAAAATCCAGCAAAAATTCCTATTAGTATTTTTATTCCTAATATCTTTAATATTAGAACTCCATTAACACCTTCTGATAATAATATAGGTAGCATCTCATCTGATGTTGATAGATACACAGCAAATAGTGTTCCGTAATGTTATTACTCTTCCAGCATAAAGATTTGTTGCTGTAACCGAAAAACCACATTGTGGTAATGCACCTAAAAGTCCACCTATTAATGGTCCTATCTTACCTGATTTTTTTATTGTCTTCCTTGTTTTATTTGTTGTTTTATGCTCTATATATTCCATTATTAAATATGCAATTAATAAAAATGGCAGTAACTTTACTGCATCTAATAACGTATCTAATAATATATCTATAATTTTTTCCATTAAGTCTCCTCCTATTGCCACATATTACCACTTTTTGCTCAAAAAGTCAAGAAAGCAAAATGTTGAGGGAAAAAGGGGTCTGTCCCCTTTTTCCCTCAATTGGATAATTTAAAGTTTAATCTTCTTTTTTATATGTTGTTACTGCTTCTTCTTTTTTTATTTCTCCATTGTCTGATGATGAGTCCACTATCATTATGAATTTTACTTCTCCATCCATTCCATCTTGAATTCCTGAATAGTTATTATATGCTTTTGCAAGTTCATTCATTTTTTCTATTCTTGTTGCTAAATTTTTTAAATCTCCATTTACTAGATTATTTATTTTTGATATTCCTTGTTCATTAAATGTTTTTACACCTGTTGCTAATTCTAATGCACCATTATCTAATTTATTTGCTCCCAATGATAATGTACTTACTCCGTTATCTATATTTTCTAATCCATTTGTTAATTCTCCTAAAGCTTCTCCTAATGTGTTCATTTGAGATACTACTTGGTTCGTAAATTTTTGTTTTGCTTGATTTCCGACTTGTGTTGCTGTTTGTGTTGCTGTTTCTCCGGCAGTTTGTGTTGCTGTACTTTGTGCTACTGCTTGCGCTGTTTTTTCTGCAGTTTGCGTTGCTGTGCTTTGTGCTACCGTTTGTGCTGTTTTTTCTGCTGTTTGTGTTGCTGTGCTTTGTGCTACTGTTAATGCTGTTTTTTCTGCAGTTTGTATTGCTATGCTTTGCGCTACTGTTTGTGCTGTTTTTTCTGCTGTTTGTGTTGCTATATTTTGTGCCACTGCTAATGCTGTTTCCTCTGCTGTTTTATATGCCGTATTTTGTGCTATTGCTACTATTAGTTGCTTTTCCTCATCTGTTAATGTTGCTGGTACTTGAGCTATTATTGCTTCCTTTTGTGCTTCTGTAAATTCTGCAGATTTTCTAGCTTCTGCCTTTATTTTTTCTTTTTGTTCTTCTGTAATTGTTGCTCCTTCTTTTGCTTGTGCTGATATTACTTTCTTTTGTTCTGTTGTTAGTGTTGCTCCTTCTTTTGCTTGTGCTGATATTGCAGCTTTTTGCTCTGCTGTTAATGTTGCTCCTACCTTTGCTTGCGATGATATTGCAGCTTTTTGTTCTGCTGTTAGTGTTGCACTTTGCATTGCTTGTGCTTTTATTGCTTCTAAAGTTTTGCTATCTATTGCTGGAGTATTGTCATTTTTTAATTTTCTTGTACTTTCTTCTACTTCATTCTTTATTTGTTTAGATCCATTATATGCTGTTTCTGTTCCTGATTTTAATTTATTTGCTCCTACTGTCAATTCACTTGTTCCATCTTTTATTTGGTTTGCACCTTCTAACAATTGATTACTTGCATTTACTAATTCATTTACTTGGCTATACATACTATTTAAATCGCTTGTTAAATCTTCGTCTATACCTTTTACTGCTACTACAGCTATAATATTTTCCATTTCAAAGTTTTCAGTTTCCATTGAGATTTCTATTTCTTCTGGTATTTCTATTTTATTTCTTGAAATTCCAATATTCTCTTGCATTCCTGGCATTGCAATTCCAACTGCTAATGTGCTTTCTCCATTGTCTACTGTTTTTCCATTTGTTATTTTAATATTTTTATTTTTTGTGTTGTCTATTTTTGTTCCTGCTACTATTATAAATGGAGTGTACATTGTAACTTGCTTTCCATTTATTGAAACTGTATGTTTTTCATTGTTTATGTAGTTTATTTTAATTTTTACATTTCCACTTTTACCTTTTAAGTCTTCTGCGGATATTTCTTCTCCATTTAATTCATACGTTATTTTACATTCTACTGGCAATTCTTTGTCACTTTCTCCTTGGTAATATATGTTATTTCCATTGCTATCCCATACTACTTCGTTTCCGTTTTTACTAAATGTTTCATCTCCATTTGTATTTTCTATATTTATTAAACTAGAAAAATCTACTAGTTTATCTACTTTATCTTCATTAGTTAACTGTGTACTTACTATTGTTTTATATGATTTACCATTTGAGTCTAAATTTGAATATACTGTTTCTATTTTTGAAGCAGCTAATACTGGAATTGCAGTATATGCTGTTACTGTAAATGCTAATAGCCCAGAAATCATTTTTTTACTTTTCATTTTATATCATCCTTTCTTCTATTTTACTTTTGACATACCTAAAGTTGTTTTACATACTATTTTATCAAATAACATTAGAAATGCAGGTAATAATGTGATTACTACACATGTACTTACTATTGCACCTCTTGCCATTAATGAACATAGTGATCCAATCATTTCTATTTGCGAATAAACTCCAACACCAAATGTTGCTGCAAAGAAGCATAAACCACTTACTATTATTGAAGAAATTGATGTTCCTAAAGCTTCATCTATTGCTTGTTTTTTGTCCTTTCCTTCTTTTCTAAATATTATATATTTGTTTGTTATTAATATTGCATAATCTATTGTTGCTCCCAATTGTATTGTTCCTATTACAATTGATGCTACAAATGGAAGTACAGTTCCTGTATATGCTGGAATTCCCATATTTATAAATATTGCAACTTCTATTACTGTTATTAATATAACTGGCAAAGATATTGACTTAAATACTACAAACATCAATAAGAAAATTATTGCTATTGATACAGTATTTACACTGTTAAAATCATGATCACTTACTTGAATTAGGTCTTTCATAAGAGGTCCTTCTCCTGCAAGTATTGCATTAGGATCATATTTATCTATTACTTTTTGTATTTCTTCCATTTGTGAGTTTAATTCATTTGTTGCTACTTCGTATTTAGAATTAATTATTACCATCTTATATTTATTGCTTTGGAATATTTTTGTTAGATTTTCTGAAAGTACTTGTTCTGGTAATTCTTTAGATATTTTTGAGTAACTTAATGTCCAATCAATACCATCTATTTGTTCTATTTCATCTAACATTTGATTTACTTTGTAATCTGGAACATCATTATTTACTAATATCATTTCTGTTGCTACTATTCCAAATTTATTTTTCAATTCATTATTTCCGCTTATACTTTCCAAAGTTTCTGGTAGTGAACTGTCTAGATTATAATAAACACTTGTATGTGTATATCCATATACTGCAAATGGTAATATAACTAAGAAAGCTACTAATATTAGTTTATAATGTTTTATGTTAAAATTCTTTAATGCTGTAAATTTAGGTAAGATTTCTTTATGTGATGTTTTTTCTATAGCTTTGTTAAATTGTAGTATTAGGGCTGGTAAAACTGTTACTACTGTAATTACTCCAAATAGCACACCTTTTGCCATTACTATACCAATGTCTTTTCCAAGTGTTAGGTTCATACTACATAATGCTAAAAAGCCTGCTATTGTTGTTAATGAACTTCCTAAAACTGATACTAATGTTTTTGCAATTGCATTTGCCATTGCTTCATCATTGTTTGAATGTTTTTCTTTTTCTGATTTATAACTATTGTAAAGGAATATAGAAAAGTCTGTTGTTACACCTAACTGCAACACTGCACTTATTGCTTTTGTTATATACGATATTTCTCCAAGCATTATGTTTGATCCCATATTATAAAGTATTGCTATTCCTATATTTAATAATAAGAATATTGGTACTAAATAAGAATCTAATGCTAACTCCAGAATTATAATACATAAAGCTACTGCTATTAATACATATATTGCTACTTCTTTATCTGATAAATCTCTTGTATCTATTAATGCAGATGTCATTCCACTTACTTTACATCTTTCATCTGTCATATCTCTTAATTTTTCTACTGCGTTTGTTGTTTCATCTGATGAAATTGCATCTTTAAATGTTACAAGCATTAATGTTGTGTTATCTTTATATATTTTATCTTTTATCTCTTGTGGTAAACTTTCTAGCGGAATACTTGTTCCCGTAGCGTCTACAATACTTATTACATTTTCCACACCTTGTATTTCTTTTGCTTCTGTTTCTAATTTTGCTATTTCTTTTGGTTTCATATTTTCTAAGACTACTATTGAAAATGCTCCCATATTAAAATCTTCTGAAAGAATATTTTCTCCTTGAACAGTTTCAATATCACTTGGTAAATATACCAAAATATCATAGTTTATCTTTGTTGCTTTTATCCCTATTATAGAGGGAATTAGTAAAAGTATTGAAATTACTAAAATTATTTTTTTATGCTTACATATAAACTCACCAAATTTTAGCATATTATCTCTCCTTTCATTTTATGACTATCGGTCATTTTTATATTGTAACACCGTTATGACCATTAGTCAATATTTTTGTTTAAATTTATTTAATTGACGTGAGAGGTGGGATGTAGGGGCGGGGCCTGTGTCTGCCCTAAATAAATTAATATTAGTGTAATTTTTTTGCACAGATTTACGATTCAGGACAGTCCCCTTTTGTTGTTCAACAAAAGAGGGACAGTCCCTAGAATCGTTCACACAAATTTTAATTTTATAATTGACCTACTGGTCATTTTATGCAATAATAATATATGTGGTGATTAATTTGAGTATTCAAGAGTCTAAAGAAAATAAAAAGAATAGATTATTAGATACAGCTTTTAAGCTTTTTACTGAAAAGGGCATCCAAAATACTTCTATACAAGATATTGTAGATAATGCCAGTGTTGCAAAGGGTACTTTTTATTTATATTTTAAAGATAAGTATGAATTAAGAGATATTCTTATTGCAAAAAAATCTCATAAATTATTTTGTGATGCTTTAGAAAGTTTAAGAAAGTCTTATATAAGTAATTTTTCTGATCAAATTATTTATATAATAAATTATGTTATAGATGAGCTTACAAAATTTCCTGCTCTTCTTAAGTTTATTTCTAAAAATTTATCTTGGGGAATTAAAAGCAATACTGTGTTTAAAATTTACAACACTTTAGATGACAATAAAGATGGGCTTCGCGCTTTATTTATTAAAGGTATAGAAGACAATAAAATTAACATTGAAAATCCTGATGTTGTTTTATTTATGATTATAGAGCTTGCAAGTTCTACATGTTTTAATTCTATTTTATATAATGACCCAATGCCTATAGAGGAATTTAAACCTTATTTATATAAAACTATTAGAGATATGCTAAAGTGAAGGAACAAAACAAATTGGCTTTTCATATATGAAAAGCCAATTTGTTTTAGTTTGAGTGTTTATTGTTTTATTCTATTTCTTTCATTTCTTCATTTACTATATCTTCGCAATCTCTCATTGCAAGTATTGTTTTTTCAAACAAGTCATTTAATTCCCAACCTAATCTTTCTGCACCTATTTTTATTACATCTCTTGAGCAACCTGCTGCGAATTTTTTATCTTTAAATTTCTTTTTTAAACTAGATACTTCCATATCTTTTGTACTTTTAGATGGTCTCATTTTTGCAGCCGCCCAAATCAATCCTGTAAGCTCATCTGTTGCAAATAGTATTTTTTCCATTTCGTGGGTTGGTTCTATATCTACACAAATTCCATATCCATGGCTACATACAGCATGTACTAATTCGTCACTTGCATTTATTTCTTTTAATAATTCTGGAGCTTTTTTACAGTGTTCTTCTGGATAACATTCAAAATCCACATCATGCAATAAACCGTACTATTCCCCAGAAATTCTCATCATATCCTAATTCTCTTGCAAAGTATTTCATAACTCCCTCAACTGTAAATGCATGTCTTAAATGAAATTCTTCTTTATTATATTTTTTTAATAAATCTAGTGCATCTTTTCTATCCATAACAAATCCTCCATTTTTTATCTGATTTTACTGCATTTATTTTATACTTTTTTTTATTAAAAGTAAATGATATAATAATTTTAAATTTATGAGGTGAATTTATGAACGACTTAATTAATGAAACAATGATGCAATATTTTGAATGGAATTTAGAGCCTAACTGTTCTTTATGGAATAAAATTACTAGCAAGGCTAGTTTATTGTCTTCCATTGGTATAACTTCAATATGGTTACCTCCAGCCTATAAAGCAACTAATGGTATTTATGATACAGGTTACGGAGTTTATGATTTATATGACTTAGGCGAATTCAATCAAAAAGGAACTATTCCTACAAAATATGGAACTAGAGATGAATATATACAGGCAATAAAGACGCTAAGAGCTAACTATATAAAAGTCTATGCTGATATAGTATTAAACCATAGACTTGGTGCAGATGAAACAGAGGATGTTATCGCATATGAACAAAATCCAAATGATAGAACGAGTACTTCTTTAGAGCCTATTACGATTAAAGCTTGGACTAAATATACTTTTCCTGGAAGAGGAAACACATATTCTGATTTTAAATGGAATTGGACACATTTTACTCGGCGTAGACTGGGATGAAAATAGTAAACGTTCTTCTATTTTCCAATTTTATGGCAAACACTGGGATAATCATGTAGATAAGGAAAAAGGTAATTTCGATTATTTAATGGGAGCAGATGTTGATTTAAATAATGTTGATGTAGTTAAAGAACTTATTTCTTGGGGAAAATGGTATTTATCTACTACAAATGTTGATGGTTTTAGATTAGATGCTGTTAAACATATAGATTCTACTTTTTTTGAGGAATGGGTAAATGAATTGAGAGCTTCTACTGGCAAGACTTTAGATGTGTTTGGAGAATATTGGAGTAATAATATTGAAGCTCTAAATAATTATATTAAAGAAACAGATTCTAAAATTTCACTTTTTGATGTTCCTTTGCATTATAACTTTTTTAATGCTTCATATTCTAATGGTGAATATGACATGAGAAATATATTTAATGGAACTTTAGTTGAAGAACATCCTGAACTTGCAATAACTTTTGTAAATAATCATGATACACAACCTGGCCAGTCTTTGGAATCATGGATTCCAGAATGGTTTATGCCTATAGCTTATGCTTTAATATTACTAAGAAAAAAAGGTAATCCCTGCGTTTTTTATGGTGATTACTATGGTATTCCTTTTTCTAACATTCCTTCTAACGAAAGCATTTTAAATTTATTGATTAAAGTTAGAAAGTACTTCGCTTATGGAAGACAAACAGATTATTTTGATGATAAAAACATAATTGCTTGGGTAAGAGAAGGTGATTTTGAACACCCATATTCAGGTTTAGTTACAGTACTTTCTAATAAATTGGGAGGTAGTAAGCAGATAAATGTTGGAACTAACTTAGCCGGCAAAGTTTTATACGACTGCACCCGGCAATATAAAAAATGAAGTTTTAGTAGATAATAACGGAAATGGTACATTTTCTTGTAATAACGGAAGCGTCTCTGTCTGGATTTTAAAAGATAATATTTACTTAAAATAACTAGATATATTTTTTGTTAATTCTATGATGCATTGCAGATTATCAAGGATGATCCACCTACAATGTTTGCAATAAATCATCGGATTTTCGGGCGGGTACGGAGCCCCGCCCCTACATAAGCTCTACTTTTTTAATTTTGTCTGAACAGTAACAAATTTTCCACTTATTTTGTTGCAATTATTCAGCTTGCTCTAGCAAAACGCGTGGCATGTATTTTATACTTGTAAGAAGAAAAATATGTCAAAGCCGATCTTGTAACATATCTATTCTATAGCTTTTTTTATATAGTTAATTTTTATATTCTCACCTTTAACATATACTTCTGCTACATCTATTCTTATAAATTCGTTTTCTAAATTTCTTTTATATAAATAGTATTTTATTGAGTTTAGTAAATGCCTTTTTTTGTATCTTGTTATTGCTTCACTTGCCTCTCCGTAATTCACTCCTGTTCTAGTTTTTACTTCTATAAATACTAATTCTTCATTATCTAAAGCAATTATATCTATTTCTCCTTGATTACATTCAAAATTTCTTTCTAATACTTTGTATCCTAACCTTGTAATGTAATTAGCTGTAACATCTTCTCCTAATTTTCCTAATTCATGATCTTTATTCATTTATAACCTCACATATTCATTTCCTGGCATTGATTTTGCATATCCTTTTAGTTCCATCATTAATAGATTTTGAGTAAGTTTAGATATTTCTAAATTGCACTTTTTTGCAATTATATTAATATTTGTTGGCATGTATGTTAAGCAATTATATATTTCTACATATTCCTCTTCTATTTCTTCTTCTACTTTATTTTTTATTTCATCTAATATATCTTGTGCTTTTATTACTAATTTTGCTCCATTTTGAATAAGTCTGTTTGTTCCTACACTGGTTTTTTCATCTATATTGCTAGGAATACAAAAAATTTTTTTATTTTGCTTTTTTGCATATTTGGCTGTAATTAGGCTTCCACTTCTATAAATTGCTTCTACAACTAATATTCCTTTTGCTAATCCGCTTATTATTCTATTTCTTTTAGGAAATTTTGATAAATCTGCTTTTGTATTTGGACTATATTCTGATATTGCACAGCCACCTTTTTTTAAAATATCGTTGAATAAATCTGTGTTTTCTTTTGGATAAATATTGTTAAACCCACATCCTAACACTGCAATTGTACTGCCTTTTTCTCTAATTGCTCCTTCATGTGCAGCAGTATCTATTCCAACTGCCATTCCACTTACTACACATATATTTTCTTTTGATATTTCTCTTGCAAAATTTCTTGCACATTTTTCTCCATAACCTGTACTTTCTCTTGCGCCAACTATTCCAATCGAATCTTTTTCTAGCAATTTTTCATTTCCTATAACATATAACTCTTTTGGATAATTTTCTATTTCTAACAGTTTTTGGGGATAATTTGAATCTGTACATTTTATTAATTTTATTTCTCTCATTTTTCTCCTATGTTTTAATTTTTCCAATATTTTTTATCTAAGCTTCTGTACTGTATTGCTTCTGCAATATGATTTGATTCTATATTTTCTTTTCCTTCTAAATCTGCTATTGTTCTTGCTACTTTTAAAATTCTTCCATGCGCTCTTGCACTTAACCCTAGTCTTTCAAAAGCACTTTGCAGTATCTTTTTTGACTCTTTATCTAACTTACAATATTTGTTTACTAATTTTGGTGTAAGTTCTGCATTTGAGTATATAGCATTTTCTTTATATCTTTCTTGCTGTATTTTTCTGGCCATATTTACTCTTTTCTTTATATTCTCAGAACTTTCTGCTGTTTTTTCTTCTTCTAGTTTTTGATATTTTACAGGTGTTACTTCTATTTGAATGTCTATTCTATCTAAAAGAGGTCCACTGATTTTACCCATATATTTTTCTATTGCTCTAGGAGCACAAGTACATTCTTTTTCTTTAGACCCAAAAAATCCACACGGACAGGGGTTCATTGAAGCTACAAACATAAAATTACAAGGATAAGTAAGTGAGGCACTAATACTAATTATTCCATCTTCTAATGGTCCTCTTAAAACTTCTAGTGTGTTTTTATTAAATTCAGGTAATTCATCTAAAAACAATACTCCATTGTGTGCCAAACTAATTTCTCCTGGCTTTGGAATTTTACCTCCTCCGTACAAGCGAACTGCTAGAAATTGTATGATGAGGACTTCTAAATGGCCTTTTTGTAATTAATGGGGTATCTTTTGATAAAATTCCAGCTATACTATGAATTTTAGTTGTTTCTAATGCTTCTTCAAATGTCAAATCTGGCAAAATTGATGGTATTCTTCTTGCCATCATTGTTTTTCCGTGACCCTGGACTACCTATTAACAAGCAATTATGTCCTCCTGCAGCGGCTATTTCCAAGGCTCTTTTTATATTTTCTTGCCCTTTAACCTCACTAAAATCTAATAAATTATTAGCGTTTGAAGTAAATAGTCCCTCAACATCTACCTGCATTTGTTCTATTTTTGTTATACCATTTAAAAATTCTACAACTTGTGTTAATGTTTCTGCTCCATATATTTCTATTCCACTTACTACAGAAGCTTCTTTTGCATTTTCTAGCGGAACTATGATTTTTGATATTCCTAGCTTTTTGGCCTCTATACACATAGGCAATATTCCATTTATTTTATTTAATTTTCCATCTAACGATAGTTCTCCAACAAACGCAATATTTTCTGGTATATTTTCTAAAATTACTTCTGTGCACACAAGTATTCCTATTGCTATTGGTAAGTCAAAAAATGAGCCTTCTTTTTTGGTATTTGCTGGTGCTAAGTTAACTGTTATTTTTCTACTGTTTAATTCGTATCCAGAATTTTTTATGGCTGTTCTTACTCTTTCTTTTGATTCTTTTACACTTACATCTGGTAATCCAACTATGTCCCATCCGGGCATTCCAGACGAAACATCGACTTGCACATAAATAAGATAACCATCTATCCCTGCAAGTGACATACTTTTTACTATTGATAACATATTTTACCTCTTTGGAATTTTTTTAGAATTGCAAAACAATTATTATGATTTTGCATTTTTGAATTAAATTTATTTTGATTTAAATTAGAATTATATTAATATATTTTCCATATTTTGTCAATATGTTTTTTTCTTTTTAATATAAAAATTCAGTTTTTTTACATTTTTATTAAAGTCTATGATATAATCTTGCAAAGGAGAAAATTATGAAATCTATTTTAATTGTTGAAGATAATGATGCTATTATTAAAGGTCTAAAATATTTATTAGAACAAGAAAATTTTGATGTAACTATTTGCAAAACTGCTGAAGATACGATGAATGTTGTAGGAACTAAAACATTTGATTTAATCATATTAGATATTACATTGCCAGATGGAAATGGCTATGAACTTTGTGAATACATAAAAAAATATACAGATATTCCAATAATCTTTTTGACAGCTAGGGATGAAGAGCAAGATGTAGTAAAAGGTTTAGATATGGGTGCAGAAGATTATATAATTAAGCCTTTTAGAAATAGAGAGCTTCTTTCTAGAATTAATAATGTACTTAAAAGATTTAATAAAGAAAACAACAAAATAATATATGAAGATATTGAAATAGACTTAGATCAAAAGGCTGTATATGTAGAAGGCACAAATATCGAGCTTACCGCATTAGAATTTAAAATATTAGTTTTGCTATTTTCAAATATAGGCAAGGTAGTAACTCGTGAACAAATTCTAGAAAAAATCTGGGATGTAGCAGGTAATTTTGTAAATGATAATACTCTTACTGTATATATAAAAAGAATTAGGTCAAAACTTGGAAATGCAGATTGTATAAAAACAATTAAAGGAATTGGATACCAAGTGCAAGGAGGTCAAAAGTGAAATTACAAAAAAGTAAAAGCTTACTTACAACAATCTTAACAGGTATTATAATTATATTTATTTTTGCAGGTATATTTCTAGTTGTTTTGCACACTCAAAACAAACATTATACAAAAATAATAAATGCAAAAATAAACTCAATTGTCAATGCTGTTGTGGAAAACCACCCTGATGTTACGGACATAGAGATTTTAAGTATATTAAACTCTAAAAATAGTTCTAGTCAAGATATCTTAAAAAAATATGGATATGATAATGAGATTTCTAACATAAAAGAATTGCAAGAAGAAATGAATCGTTCCAAAACTCAAGATTTAATTTTGATAAGTTTATTTGGACTGCTTTCACTTAGTGCATATTTAGTATATGTTGCCTCTCAAGAGAGAAAGATTAAAGAAATAAATGAATACATAAATCAAATAAATAATAAAAACTATACTTTAAAAATAAAAGATAATAAAGAAGATGAATTATCAAAACTTAGAAACGAATTATATAAAACAACTATTATATTAAAAGAAGCGGCTGAAAATAGTAAAAAAGAAAAAGAAGAATTAAGCACAGCACTTGCAGACATTTCGCATCAATTAAAAACTCCTTTAACCTCAATACGAATAATGCTTGATAATATTAATGATAATCCAGATATGTCAGAAGATGTAAGAAATGATTTTATTTTAGAAATTAGCAAGCAAGTGGATTGGATAAGTTCTCTTGTTATATCTCTTTTAAAAATTGCAAAATTTGATGCTGGCACAATAAAAATGGAAAATGAAAAAATTGATGCTCAAAAATTAATAAGTGATGTAATTGATAGTTTGGCTATTTTAATTGAAGTTAAAGAAATTAAAATAGAAACCAATATAGATAAAAATTCTACTTTTGTAGCAGATTATAAATGGCAAAAAGAAGCTTTAATAAACATTTTAAAAAATTCTATAGAACACTCTCCACAAGGTTCTAGAATACTTATAGCAGTAGAAAACAATAGTGTTTTTCTAAAAATAAAAATACAAGATTTTGGCTATGGAATTGATAAAAAAGACTTAAAACATATATTTGAAAGATTTTATAAGGCTAAAAATAGTAGCGAAGACAGTATTGGAATTGGCCTATCTCTTTCAAAAGCAATTATTGAAAAAAATAATGGATATATAAAAGTAGATTCCGAGCTTGAAAAAGGAAGTACATTTGAAATAAAATATATGAAATAAGAAAAACATTATAATAAAGTAAAAGGACTTAAATAGAAAAATATTTAAGTCCTTTTTTGTTTATTTATCTAACATCTTCATCATCTGACTGAGTTACACCTGCTTTTTTCTCTTCTTGCTCCACATATTTTTGTTCTAATTCTTCTGGTGTGATCATTCTCCATTTTTTTACATTAACTGGTCCACCTGGTACCAATCTACAACCATATATTGGCACAAGACTTACAAATGATAAGTTCATGTATGGATCTATTCCCTCTTTTACTTGTGCATTTTCCTTTAATGCTTCCATTTTTTTAATTACAGTATTCGGATTTTCATCTGTCATTAATCCTGCTATTGGTAATGCTAAGCTTGCTTTTACTTCTCCGTTTTCTACATATATTTTTCCACCTTGCATTTTAGCAATTTCATTCGCTGCTTTTGCTATATCTTCATCATTTGTTCCTGCAAGTATCATATAATGTGAATCATGTGCAACTGTTGTGCCAACAGCTCCTTTTTTTAATCCCATACCTTTTAAATATGCAGTTCCCATATGCATTGTTCCTTTATGTGATTCTATTACAACTACTTTTATAATATCATTTTTCAAATCATAATCTTTTGCTACGCCTGCATCTGTTGTTATAATCTCTCCTGGAACCAATCCAATTACTTGTTTTGCTTGCCCTTTGCAACTAATGTCTTCTACTGTAACTTCTCTCATTTTTATTGAATTTCTTACTCTTTCCTCTAGTCCTTCTTCCACTTTGTTTTTAGGCCACTCTTTTAATTTTTCGCTTGTCATTTCTTCTCCGTTTTTATATACAGAATTTATTTCTACCGATTTTATATCATCTAAAACTGCTAAATCTGCTTGTCTACCCACTTCTATTTTTCCTAAATTTTCTAATCCAAAGTACTCTGCAGCATTTTTTGTTGCTGTAATATATGCGTCTTCTGGTTTTACTCCTAAACTTATTGCTTTTCTTATAATAGAATCAATATGTCCTTCATTTTTTAATTCTTCTGGATGTTTGTCATCTGTTGAAAACATACAGCAATCTCTGTATTCCGGCATATTCATTAATTTTGCTAATGCCTCTAGATTTTTCGCTGCTGTTCCTTGTCTTATCATAATGTAAAACTCTTGACCTAACTCTTTTGCTACTTTTATTTTTTCTATTGCTTCTTCAATTGTACTACATTCGTGGTCTGATTCTATTCCTGCTGAGATATATTTTTTTAGTTCTTCGCCTGTTAAACCAGGTGCATGTCCGTCTACTCTTTTTCCCAATTTTTTTGCTATTTCTATTTTTGCTAAAACTTCTGGGTTTTTAAATATAACTCCTGGGAAATTCATCATTTCTGCTAATCCCAATATTCTATCTGGGTCTAAGTCAAAGCATTTTTTTGTTGCTTCACTATCCAAATTTGCAAAAGATTCATCAAACTCTGTTGCTGGCACACAAGATGAAACCATTGCATATACCGATATAGGTAAGTTTTTAGTCTTTTCTAACATATATTTTATTCCATCTATTCCACATACATTTGCTATTTCGTGTGGATCTGTAACTACTGCTGTTGTCCCATGTATACTTGCTATTTTTGCAAAATCTTCTGGTGAAATTACAGAACTCTCCAAGTGTATATGACCATCTATAAATCCTGGTGTTATGTACTTACCTGTTAAATCTTTCTCTTCCTTTCCAGAAAAATTTCCATTTATTCCAACAATTTTGCCATCCTTTATTGCTATATCTCCTTCTACAAATTCTCTTTTGTCCGCATCTAAATATTTTGCATTTCTTAATACTAAATCTACCTTTTGCATAATATCCCTCTTTTTTTTATTTTTTCAACTCTTTGATTATATCAGATTTTATGTAAATTGTAAACTTTTATTACTAATTTCTTATTTTTTTACTGTTTTGTTGATAAGTATAATAATTATTATAATGTTTTAATTTTTATGTCATTAGATATTATCTTTTCTTATTGTTTCTATAATATTTTGTTTGTTTATTTTATTTAATGAATACTTCATTGTTATTCCAACTATTATAAATACAAAAATTATTGATATAATAATTGCTGGTAAAGGTAATGTGTAACCTAAATCTATTCCTTGTGCAAATGCTTTGTACATTCCGTAAGAACCAAGTATTCCTAAAGGTATTCCTATTAAAAGAGCTTTCGTTCCATACATAATGCTTTCTAATCTTATCATTTTGTTAAATTCTTTAGAAGACATTCCAACAGATTTTAGCATTGCAAATTCTTTGCTTCTAAGTATCATATTTGTTGTTATTGTATTAAAGATGTTTGTTACGCCAATTAATGTTATTACTGTTATAAATCCATATAAGAATATTTTTACAACAAGCAACATTCTTTGTTCTTGTTTCATATATGTTTCATAATTAAATACAGTAAGACCATAATAATCTCCACCTTGTTTTATTAAATCATTAAGTGTATTTTCTAATTCTTGTGGCTTAGAAGATTTTATAAATAAATCTGATAAATGATAATAATCTGAATTATTAACATCTTCTTTAAATACTTCTTTAATATAATCTTCTGATACTACTATAATTCCATGATCATAGTATACAGCTTCTTGTCCCAAAGGTTTTACATCTGTAAATTTTGATATTGTTAAGGTTTTTTCTTTATCCCCAGATTTTACATTTACTGTATCCCCAGACTTTAAAGAATATATTCTGTCAACAGTTTTGCTACCATCTTCATTGTAGAATGTGTCATAATCTAATAAAATTACTGCTGTTTTATAATCACTTTCTTTTAATCCAATTTCTTTTATATATTTCTTAAAATATTCATTATTATATACCATAAATGCGATTCCAGTAGGCTGAGGGTCATTTTCTAAAAATTTCTTACCAAATTCAGAAGCATATTTAATATTATCAATATCTAAACTTGATTGATAACAATATGCGGAATTATCTACATTTTCTAGTTTTGATATTTTTTCATATATCTGTGTATTTCCGTCACTTAAACTATGCACATACATATTAAACTTAAAGTCCATGTAGTAAAATTGGCTTGTTTTTGTTCCTAAAGTCAAGAAGCTAGATAATGATATAAATATAAAAATACTTATAACTAATGAAATTACAGTTGTTCTATATTTTTTCTTACTTCTTTTTAAATTCTTGCTAGCAATAACTCCACCAATTCCAAATAATTTTTTAGTAAGTTTTGATGTTCTTAATTTTTTAGATTTAATTTTTATATCATTATTTCCTCTAATAGATTCAATTGGAGAAATTTTAGCAGCTCTTCTTGCAGGAATTAAGCAAGATAAATATATTGTAATTATTGAAATCGCTACAGATATAAGCACTGCTAGTAGGTTTATGCTATAAGTAAAACCAAGGCCAGAAAGCATATCTGTAAGTAAGTAATTTACTATTTTTAACAAAATCATTATTGCAACTATTCCAAGTAAAATTCCAAGAGGTATTGCAATTAATCCAATAACCATTCCTTCAAATATTACATTTCTTCTTATTTGCTTTGAAGTTGCACCAACACTAGAAAGCATTCCATATTGTCTGTTCTTTTCTGCAACAGATATACTAAAGCTATTTCTAATAACAAATACACTGCTTACAACAATTATAAATATAACAACTCCTGCTATTGCATATAAAATACGTAACATGCCATAACTCATTACTCCTTGAAAACGTAAGAAGTCAGAATTTACATATATATCTTCATCAAAATCTAAATTTAGGGTTTTACAAATATCTTTTGTGGCCTTTTCATACTCTTTTGGGGATTTATACAAAACAGATATATCAATAGTAGATGGTATTTCATCCATATATGTTAAGGCTGAATAACCAGGAGAATAAAGAGTTTCAACGTCTAGAGTCTCCATAAAGCCAACTATTGTATAAGTTTTTTCTTTCGTATCTACTATAGATTCATCATCTTCAGTGTATAGAGCGTCGTCATTTAAATAGTAGTCATCATTACTTTTTCTGGTTCCAATGTTTAAAGTAATTGTATCTCCAATTTTTAAAGAAACACGTGCTCCTGTTAATACGCTTTCAGTAATTATTATTTCATTGGGATTTTGAGGTAATCTACCATCTGTTAATACTACACCATAGTTTTCTAATGCTTTTTTATCATAAGCTAAAACGTGTAAATATGGTTTGTTATTTGCTTTACTTCCCTCTAAATTGGCCCAACCAAAAGAAGAAGAAATAAAATAATCTTTAACTTTTTGATTTTCTGTTACATATTGCGCTTTATCACTTGCCACATTTTTAAAAGTAACGTGATAGTTTCCGTCATTTGTTCTAGCCCAGTCTATAAGAGAGTTTTGAAAACTAGAAACTAAACCAGCAACGCCACAAATAAGAGCAGTAGAAAGCATAATACCAATAATAGTAACAATAGTTCTTTTTTTATTAAGCTTTAAACTTTTTATTGTAAATTTATTTAAAATATTCATTGTATTACTCCTTTTTAATTTCTTTCATCTTTAATAATTTTTCCATCTTCGATTGTAATAACTCTTTCTGCTTCTTTTGCAATTTCTAAATCATGTGTAATTATTACAACAGTTTGGTTGAATTTTTTATTTGAAAGTTTAAGTAATGAAATTATTTCTTCACTTGCTTTTGAATCTAGGTTTCCAGTAGGCTCATCTGCAAGCATTATTGCAGGATTATTTATCATTGCTCTACCTATTGATACTCTTTGTTGTTGACCACCAGATAATTGGTTTGGTAAATGAGTTTTCCTGTTTTCTAATCCTAGTGTCTTTAGCATTTCTGAAAGTCTTGCTTTATCAACTTCACTTCCATCTAAATTACAAGGCAAAGTAATATTTTCTTCTACATTTAATATAGGAATTAAATTATAAAATTGATATATTAATCCAATTTGTCTTCTTCTAAATATTGCTAAATTATCATTATTTAAAGAATAAATATCTTTTCCATCTATATATACTTTTCCAGAAGTTGGTCTATCTACACCTCCTAGTAAATGTAGTAGAGTTGATTTTCCACTACCACTTGCACCTACAATAGCAACAAATTCTCCTTTGTCAATTGTAAAGGAAACATTATCAACTGCATTGATTTGGTTTTCGCCTTTACCATAAGTTTTAACTAAATTTTCTACTTTTAAAATTTCCATAGTTCTTATCCTTCCTTTTTAAATTAAAGCATATAAATATGCTATTACATTTTTCAAAACGTATTATAATATTTTAAAGTGACTATAAAATGACTATTAAATATTTTTATCTAAAATTTTATTTGCCTCTTCCTTATTTAAATTTCCATATTTAATCATTTTTTGTATAACTTGTTTTTGCCTTTGCTTTGCGAGCTTTGGACTTGCTTTTGGGTTGTATAAAGAAGGTGCATTTGGTATTCCTGCAAGCATTGTACATTCACTGCTATTTAAATCTTTGGGTAACTTGTCAAAATAACCTAAAGAAGCAGATTTAATATTATAATAATTATTTCCATAGTATATTGTGTTAACATACAACTCTAATATTTCATCTTTACTATAATTTTTTTCTATTTCATAAGACATAAATACCTCCGCAATTTTTCTTGTTATTTTCTTTTCTTGCGTAAAGTACATATTTTTAGCAAGCTGCTGAGTTATAGTGCTTCCACCCTCAACAAGACTCATTGTTCTAATATCATTAAATGCTGCTCTTGCGATTGCAATTATATCAATTCCATGATGTTTTTCAAATCTATGATCTTCCACAGAAATTACAGCAACTGTATAAATTTTAGGAATTTCAGACAAACTTGTGTAATCTTTTTGTAATCTTATGCTTTCAACCTTTTGAGACAATGGAATAGTAGATATTGCTTCCTTATACATTTTATAGCCCTGCCCAATTAATAATGCCAATATACTTAATATAATTAAAATTACTACAACTAAAAATTTTTTTAATTTTTTCATATATTATCACCTGTAAATATATTAACTTACAAAAGTGACTATAAAGTGACAAATCCCCAGGTTTTGAATAAAACCGGGGGATTTGTTTCTAGCTTATCCTAGTTACTAATAATAAAACAATTAAAAACATTGTATTAAAAATTGTGAACATACCTAAATATTTAAAAAAGTTTTTAGGTTGATGCTTTAAAAATTCTTTTAATGTAATTATGCTTGCTAGAGAAGAAATTAATATTCCTAGTGAGCCTATATTAACAGAAATAAGTAAATCTCTATAATTTTGTGTAAATTTAGATAAAAATATTGCAGTTGGTACATTGCTTATAAATTGACATGAAACTATTCCTGCAAGAAGAGTATTTTTAACTACTATTTCTGAAATAAATTCTTTTATCTGTGGAATTCTTGCCATATTTCCAGAAAATACAAAGAAAACACAAAATGTTGAAATCAATGCATAATCTACTTTGCTAAATCTTTTTCTATCCATAATCAAAATTGTTATTAAAACAATTGCTAATGTTAATAAATATGGAACAATTCTGAAAACACTAAGTATTACTAAAACAAATAGAATTGCATAAACAATTAAAGTTTTTTTACTAATTATAATTTTAGAAGATTTTCTTAATTTTAGTTTTTCATTAGGAACAAAAGCGCAACATATCCATAACAATATAGCAACTGTTATAACTTGAGCAAATAATATACTAAAGAATTCTGTTGTTCCAATATTATAATAAGAATATAAGTATAAATTTTGAGGATTTCCATAGGGAGTAATCATCCCACCCATATTAGCTGCTATTGTTTGCATTATAAATGTAAAAGCAAGATATTTATCATTTTTAGTAGAATGTAAAACAATATATGTAAGGGGCAAGAATGTAATAAGAGACATATCATTTGCTACAATCATATCAAAGAAAAATGTGCCGAAAACTAACGTATATATAACAGCCCTTCTAGTATGAAACAACCCGATTAATTTTCTAGAAATCAGCTCAAACACATTAGTACTTTTTAAGCCTGCAACAACAGCAAGCATACAGAATAAACAAATTAATGTATTGTAATCAAAGTAATTTAAATATTCTTTATCTATAGGGACAAAGAACATTGTTATTATTGCTAGAACTGACGCAACAGTTAGCACTACTTCACTTTTAATAAAATTAAATATTTTTTCTTTTGTTTTCATTTTTATCTCCATTATTAATATAAAGCAATTATATCATATAAAGTCTTTTATGCAATATTAAAAATAGCTTTTGTAATAAGTAATATATATGATATACTTACAATAATAACATTACTATTAAGGTGTAATTCAATAAAAAGATTTTTTAAATGAAACTTTTTAAAGTATTAAATTGTATTATAAGTAAAAGGTGATAGTATATGAAAAAGAAAATATTAATAACTGTGATAGTTATAATATTATTAGTTTTATTAGTACCAATACCAATGCATTTAAGGGATGGTGGAACAATAGAATATAAGGCATTAATATATACAATATCGAAAGTTCATAGACTAAATCATAATTCGGAAAGTGGATATGACAATGGGTTAATTATAAAAATATTTGGAAAAGAAATATATAATAACGTTCCAAACAATACAAAAGAAATTTATTATGAAGAAACAGAAAAAAATTATTCTAAAACAATTGATAATATTAGCATAGAACTAAGCATTCCAAATGACTGGAACTATGAAGAAATATCTCAGAATGAAGAAAATATCTCTTATAAATTTGCATTAAAGTTGTATAAAAACGAAGAAAATAAAAATGCTGTTTTATATTTTTACAATAATCCATTTGGAGTTTGCGGAACTGGAAGAACCGATGAAAAAATACATTTAAATAATGGAACTGAAGCAGTTGTTGGATATTACGACAACAATGAAAATTGGAGCGATGTATCATTTTATAAATTAAATCATAATATTGCATTAATAAATTGTGGACTAGAAGGAGCAGAAGCACAGGAAGTTTTAGAATTTATTAAGACTATAAATATAAAGTGAATTTTACAAATTTAGGAAAAAATGTTATAATATAATTAGATACTGTAAAAAGGCAAAATAAACGAAAGTTTGTGACGCAAAGCCAAAGATCTAAAAGTTCTAAAGCGACTCATGATGGCTTGGCTGCACTAAAGAGGAGGGATTTATATGGAAAAGAAAGAAATGAAACTATGGAAAAAAATATTACTTATTATATTAGTTTTAATTGTAGTATTTGCCATAGCTATATTAAGAAAATATATAATCATAACCACTCTTATAAATGCATCTAAGAATTATGACTCTAAAACAAACTTTATGGCAGAAATGTATACAATCTCAAATGATTCTATAACTTTAAATAAAATATACCATAAAGATGAAGATTTTCTTATGGCAGCACAAACGTATAGCAGTAAAATCTTAAATGAAAGAAAAACGACAGCATATTTAAAAGATAATGAAAAAATAGTAATTATACAATCAGGAGAAGACAAAGTAGCATTGCTAAATGGAAATATTGCACCAATACACATCAGTACAATTAGTGAATTCGATGATATTAAATTTAAAATACCTTTAGCATTTACAGCAAGAATAACAACAGAAAAATGCAATAATAAAGAATGTTATTTAATTGAAGTATCAAAAGACTATAGAATATGGGTAGAAAAGGATACAGGTATAATAGTAAGAGAGATAAATATTGATAATATAACAAACCGAATATATACTTTTGATGAAGTAAAAGATGAAGAAATTATAAAACCAGATGTTTCAGACTGCAAAATACAAGAATAATTTATAAAACAAGCAAGTAGTTATCTAATAATTACTTGCTTTTAATTTATAAAGTGTAAAACAATAATGAAAAAAGCCAACGGCAGGCTGTCTGAAAATTAATCAAAAAATGTAGGGGTTGCCGTCCTCGGAGACCTGCTCTTCAAAGAAATTACTAAACTAAAAATAATAATGTAAAAATATGCCTCAAACTAAAAAAATGAACTAATTTACAGCTAAAGCTGCAAATTAGTTCATTTGGTGCGCTTGAAGGGATTCGAACCCCCGACCTTTTGGTTCGTAGCCAAACACTCTATCCAACTGAGCTACAAGCGCAAATACATAGTACTTGTATATTATAGCTTTATTTTTAGCATTATTCAATAGATTTTTGTAAAAAATTAGAGATTGCTTTCAACGCAATCTCTATAAATATATGCAATTATTTACTTTTAGGCATTAAATTTAATATTCTTCCAGCAAAATCACCAAAGTTTTGCGATTGTAAAATTACTTTACCTGGTCCTACAAGTCTGGTTAAAAATAAACCTTCTCCACCTAAAAAGATGTTGCCTAAACCTTTTACAGTTTCTATTTCGTAAGAAACAGTAGGAGAAAAAGCAACAACGTTTCCAGTATCTACTTTTAAAACTTCTCCTTGTGCAAGCTCTTTTACAATAGGATCTCCATCAACTTCTAAGAATAACATTCCATTACCAATTGCTTTTTGAAGAATGAAACCTTCTCCACCAAATAATCCTGCACTAAAACGCTTCGTAAAAGTAACAGAGGTTTCTACATTAGATTGAGCACATAAAAATGAACCTTTTTGAAAAGTTAATCCACCAGAATATTTTGATAAATCAAAAGGCACTATACTACCAGGAACTGTTGAGGCAAAAGCAACTGTTGCACCATCTTTTTCAGCAGTGTAATTTGCCATAAACATAGATTCACCAGCAAATACTCTCCCTATGCTTTTCATTATTCCACCACGAGCATTAGTGTTCATTTTTATACCTTCTGTTTGATATGCCATTCCACCAGATTGAGTATACATAGATTCTCCTGAATTTAATGTAACTTCAACAACTGGAACGGTTTGACCTACTATTTTATAATCCATAATATTCCCCCTTTTTTCTACATAATTATATAAATAAAAACAGGAAAATACAATAGATTTAATCAATATCAATTGTATCTAAATTTTCTGTAGTTGGTTCTGTTATAATTTTTCCTGTATAATCATATCTAGAACCATGGCAAGGACAATCCCAGGTTTTCTCTAAATTATTCCAAGAAAGCTCACAGCCTAAGTGTTTACAATAGGGAAGTACAGCAAATTTTTTTCCACCTTTATCTTTGTAAATTCCAAGTTTTTTTCCATTATAATTAACTACTCCACCGCTGTCATTAGTAAGCTCTGAATAAGAAATAATAGGAGGAGTTAATTTATTTATTGCTAAAGAATATGCAGATTGTTTAAGCATATTACCAAATTCTTTACTATTTTTTATAGGTTTAAGTCTTGTGGCTGTGTATATCTTTTCATAAGGATTTTCAATATTTAATATTTTGTCAGAAATAATTTTTGCGGCTACATGGGAAGTTGTCATACCCCATTTTTTATAGCCTGTTGCAACATACATATTAGGCAGAAAATTAGAAAATTCACCTATATATGGAATTTTATCAAGAGAAACACAATCTTCTGTCATCCATTTATATTTTACTTTAGCTTTAGGATATATGGACTTAATATAATTTTCTAAGTTAATATAACTATCTTCTACATTACAACTAGAATCACCTGTTTTATGGCCAGAACCACCTACTATTAAAAGCTTTTTGCCATTTGATTGAATTGCATTTCTAAAAGAATAAGAAGGGGAATCGCAAGAAATATACATACCATCAAATACATCTTGATTAAGTTCTACACCAATTGCATAAGAAGAGTCTTGATACATTTTTATAAAATACATTCCAGGAAAGTTTTTAATAGGATAATGAGAAGCCATAACTAAATACTTTGTAGTTATTTTATATTTATTTGTATATACTTCATACATATTATTAACATGCTTAATATCAATAACTTTTGAATTTTCAAAAAGATTTATATTTTTAGTTTCTAATACAGATAATAAATTAAGCAAATATTTTCTAGGATGAAATTGAGCTTGATTAGTAAATTTAATTCCAGCCGCTATATTAAAAGGCAATGGACATTCTGTTACATATTCTGCTTTTAAGCCAAGAGAAGTAACGGCAGAAACTTCATCCACAATTTTTTGAACATTGGATTTTTTACAAGTATATACATAAGAGTCCTGATAAGAAAAATCACAGTTTATTTTTTCTTTTTCTATGATTTGTGAAACTAGCTTTATTGCTTCTTCATTTGAATCTAAATATCCTTTTGCAGTTTCAAAATCAAATGAATTTAATAAATAATCGTACAAAAGACCATGTTGACTAGTAATTTTTGCAGTTGTATTTGCAGTTACTCCCATAGCCATTTTATCTGCCTCAACGATAGTAATATTTAAATTAGAGTTGGACAACATATATGCGGTAAGAATACCAGTAATCCCACCACCAATTATTAAAACATCTGTAGAAATATTTTTTGCTAAGCTAGGGAAATTAGTTTGCTTAGTGCTTTCAACCCAATAAGAAAAATTCATAATAATCACCAGTAGTATTATTTACAATAAATTCAAAAATATTATATAAATTCGGAAGAAATGGGACAGACCCCTTTTGTTTGAAACAAAAGGGGTCTGTCCCATTTCTTCCGAATTATTTCTTATTAATAATTGCAAAAGACTAATATTAATGTTATACTTTCAAATAGAAAATGAAAAGGGATGAAGTAAATGAGTAATAATGACAAGCTTGAAAAATTTTTAGAAACAAATAAAAAATCGCATTTTTTACAATCACCAGAATGGGCAAAAGTTAAAACAGATTGGAAAAATGAAATGATAGTAATAGAAGAAAATGGGGAAATAAAAGGAACAATGAGTATACTTTTGAGAAAAGTACCTATTTTCAATAGATATATTATGTATGCTCCTAGAGGTTTCGTATGTGATGAACATGACAAGGAAACTCTGAAAAAACTAACAGAAAAGGCAAAAGAAATCGCAAAAAAATATAAAGCTTTTATATTTAGACTTGACCCAGATATTTCAAATGAAGATGAAGAGTTTAAAAAAATCGCAGAAGAAGTAGGATATAAAATAAAGAAAAATATAAAAAATATAGACCAAGTAATTCAACCTAAATATGTATTTAGATTAGATTTAACTAATAAAACAGAAGAAGAATTACTAGCTTCTTTTAACCAAAAAACTAGATATAATATAAGAGTGGCATTAAGAAAAGGGGTGCAAGTAAGAGTAGGTACAAAGGAAGACCTAGAAACATTCTATAATATTATGAAAGAAACAGGAAGTAGAGACCACTTTTTTATAAGACCATTATCATATTTTGAACATCTTTATGAGTGTATGGGAGAAAAACATGTAAGGTTAATAATAGCAGAGCATGAGGGAACTCCAATTGCAGCAGCAATGCCAATTTTATATGGAAATAAAGTGTGGTATTTATACGGGGGTAGTTCAAATAAATATAGAAATTTAATGCCTAATTATTTGTTACAATTTGAAATGATGAAGTGGGGATTAGAAAATAAATGCGATATTTATGATTTTAGAGGTGTATCAGGTTTTAAAAGTGAAAATGACCCACAATACCGGAGTATATAGATTTAAAAAAGGATTTAATCCAGAGTTTGTAGAGTTTGTAAATGAATTATATATAGTATTTAATCCTTTAATGAATTTTATATTCAATGTAAGTGAAAAAGTATACAAAAATTTAGGATTTATAAAAAGCAGGTTAAAAAGAAAGTAAAAGGACTAAAGAGCATAGCCTTGTTGTGCACGTAAAAATCTTTGATTTTTCCTATCAAAGGGGCTACTTGAATCCCCAAATGAAATGAGAGGATCTCAAAGACAATAGCGATTATAGCATTTTTAATATACTAGGAAATAAGAAATTTCATAGTATATTAAAAAAGGACCTATAAAATAGGTTCTTTTTTGGTGATCCAGAGACGACTCGAACGTCCGACCCACGGCTTAGAAGGCCGTTGCTCTATCCAGCTGAGCTACTGGACCATGTTCTTTATAACGAATAATATGATAACACATTTTTTTTAACTTTGCAAGTTTTTTTATAAATTTTTTAAAATTAAAAAAACCTATTGACTAAGGCAGAAAAATGTGTTATTATTTTAAAGTATTTCGGGGTGTAGCTCATTTGGTAGAGCGCGTGGTTTGGGACCATGAGGTAGCACGTTCGATTCGTGTCACCCCGACCATAAATCCAAAATTATATCTAGAATGTCAAAATACGTTATTTTAAGAATTTGAAATAACGTATTTATGTTTATACAGTCTTCTAGAATTTTTCTATATATGAAAACTGCACCCGTGTAACGAGTGCAGTTTTTCCTAGTTTTTCAATACAACTGAATTGAAGGTATAGGTCCCTGAGGAGCTTCTTGGTTAACACAGTTCATGCGTTTCAACAAACTCATTGTGACGAATACAATACACACTTTTTTTGTCTGCAGAAACAATGAGGTAATCACCAACATACAAGTCAGTAATGGCTGCTTCACCATTTTCATCCGCTTCCATCCATTCATCTACGCAGGTATTAATTCCTGCAGAATAGAGTTCCGGAGTGATTTCAATACAAAGACGATTTTCTTCAGGAGAAGTAATTAGAAGAAGGTCTTTATTGAGATTGCAAAACATATCTGCAAAAAGACTTTTCTCTTTATCGTCTGAAATAGTTGTCAGGGCGGTTGAAAGGTTAATAAGAGCTTCTGCTGAATTGCAACCAATAAAACGGATGTTTTTACTAGCTGCAACCTTCGTGTGTTTCCATGTATACGCGTCTGGTCTTCCACCAGTCATAAGAACACGTCCAGAAATGATACGCATTACTACCTGATAGATACCTTCGGGATAAATGTGGCCATCGGGCTGTTCCTTAGTGCGAATATTCTGTCTGAAAATCATACCAAGGAGTCCTAAATCGTCCCACTTCGGAAAGACAATGTTGTCCATCTGAAGTTTTTTGCATCTCCGAATCTGGTCAGCTGCGACCCCAAGAATTTGCTGTGTCAAACCTTCTTTAGAGGCTTTTCTTGTTTCCGTCATAGACAGTCTCCTAACTTATAATTATTCGTTGATTAATATCAACTATACCTAAAGTATACCAAATTTTTATATTTTATACAACTTTACAAATTTACATAAACGTGTTGTAATGAAATGTTATGTTTTTTCATTAAAAACTGATATAACATTTTAAGAATTTGTATTCCTTGTTTATTGCACATTATTATGCCCTATAAATGAAACCATTGTTATGATTGGTAGTTCTATAACTCATTGTAGTAATGATAATTGCAACAAAAAATTCCTGTTTAAGATATGCTAACAAAATAAATGTAAAAGATAATTCAACATATATATCTATGGCAAAAGAACAATGTAAAAAAATAAATACTATAAGTCACCTTTTCTGTCCATCGCATATTTGCTTGAATTGGCAGATTTATTGATATACATTGCTTCAATAGCCTATCTATGTCAGCATTTTCAAATACAATTCCAGGTACATATTCTCCACATTCTAATACAACTGTAAGAAACTTTTCCCGAGCTATTTTATATAGGCTTTGTACTTTTTGTATACTTTCAGTAAGATATATCAAATCATTTTTTATTTCAGCAATTTTTTACTACATTTTCTGCGCCATATAAACATTATATACATTTTGGGGCAACATACTTTTTTTCAAATTTACTATATAAAAAATTTTCAATAATTATAGTATTTTTTTACAATGAAATTTGTACAGCTCTTTTTCATTTAAGGCAAAAATTACCGGAATTTAAAATCCGGTAATTTTTTGAGTTCTTAAGAGATTTATTCTCCTTCTATTTGTATATACTTTTTATCTTCTAGTTTTTTATTTTCTTCTTTAGGGAATGTAATTTCTAGTGTTCCATTTTTGAAGTTCGCTTTAATGTCTTCTTCTTTTACATTTTCTCCTGCATAATAGCTTCTTGAGCATTCTCCAAAGAATCTTTCTTGATGAATATATTTATTGTGTTTTTCTTTTTCTTCTTTATGTTCTGTTCTTGTTGCTGTAACTGTTAAATATCCATCTGTTAATTCTATTTTAATGTCATTTTTGTCATAACCTGGAAGATCAATATCTAGTACATAATTTCCATCCTTTTCTCTTACATCAGTTTTCATTAATTTGTTTTCTTTTTTTGTAAAAAATGGATCATTGAAAACCTCATCAAAAATATCAAATCCATTTCTTCTTGGTACCATCATCATAAGTCATTCCTCCTTTTAAAATTTTTTATGTGTTGATACCCAAAATAGGTTGCACATATGTACTTTAATGTTATTTTTCCCTGTTGCAAGTATATTATACACCACTTTTTAGCAATGTCAATAGGAGAGTGCTAATTTTTTTAAAAATTTTTACTTATTTTGTTGCAATTATTCCGTACAATCTTCTTTTCAACAGAATGCCCTTTTTTGAGGTGTACTTATCCACATATTTTTCAAATAAGTTCATTTCTATTCCATTTTTATGTTCAAATTTATTACTTCCTATCTCAGAAAACTCATCCAATATTGGAGTTTTTAATAGTAAAGCAATTAAATCCTCTTTTGTTTTGTAATATTCATTTTCCAATATTTCTATTTTTTCTATCTTTTTAAATCCCGCTTCTTTCAAATCTAAATAATCTTTTTGAGCTATCGAAATCTTATCATTGTATGCCTGGCCTCTCTCAAAAATCTCTTTTATTTCCCAGCAGTCTTTTTTATCTACTCCTTCTATTATTGTAGTTCCACCTTTTACTAAGCAATCATATATTTGCTTTGCATTTATTATTGTATGTCTTGCTGAAATTAAATCAAAAGTTTCTTTTGGAAATGTCATTTCTAAATTATTCATCCACATGAGTTTTACATTCTTTTGTGGATATTTTTTTTGATTTTCTTTTGCTGTTTTTAGCATTTCTCTAGAAAAATCTGTGGCAATTACCATTCCTACTCTTGGATAATTTTTTAATACTTTTTCTCCCCCACCAGTTCCTAAATCTAAACATAGTGATTTTTCATTTGTGTGTTTTCTTATCTCTTTATAAAGGTCCCAGTTCGTTAATTTTTGAACTTCACATTTTATTTTATTAAAGTCCCAGTTTCCTATTCTTTCATAATATTCTAATTCGCTTTCTTGCATTTTTGTTTTCTCCTCTATTTTTATATTTGGTTGTATATACAAAAAGAACCTCCTTCCTATGAGCAAAGCAAAAACAACCATAATTTTGCTATGGTTTGAATTTTTGCCATTCATAGAAAAAGGTTCTCAACATTTTCTATTATTCAAGTTTTAAACTCTCAATTTCTTTGGTAGTATCACGCGAATGGACTAATTGAAATACTACATTATTATTATAACATAGTTTGATTATTTAGGCAAACGCTATTTATATTCTATCTTTCTCTGTATCCATATTAGCTACTCTATCTTGCATGTTAGATATTAATTGGTTTATTCCATTTTCGTTTAATCCTATTCCTAGTGCAGCTAATGCGCCCACAAAATTTTCATTTTTAGCTTCTTCCAAATATTTTTTTAAAACACTTGCTCCTTCTTCATTATATTTTTTTATAATAGTAGGCGAGATCAGCCCTCCAAGAGCATATCTTTTTTCAAATAACATATCTCTAGGATCATTTATAATGTTGTTGGCCATATCTCTTATGTAGTGTATTGAAAAACCATTGTCTCTCATAAATTTCTCTACAAATTCCAATTTTATTTCTTTATTTTTACTTTTTTCCCTAGCCAAAAATAATTTAGCATATACTAATCTAGCATCTTGTAAAAAGCTATTTATATTTAATCTGTCTATTTCTCGTATAGCTGCTTGTGAATATATTCCATTTTTTAACAAATATTCTGAAAGCATACCTTCAAATGCACTAGCTGTAGCTTCGCCTAGTAATTCTCTTGCAATTCTCGTTTTTTGTCCTCTAGTTTTCCCTAATATTTTTTCTTCATCTGGTCTTTCTAAATCTAGGTCTAAGTCAAGTAAATGAGAAATTTCATGCACTACTACATATAGGTCATTCAATGTACATTCATCTTTATTTAATACGACCTCTTCCTCATCATCTATTTCTTCCCTTATTGGTATATTCACTGTAGCAAAGCCATTCCTACTTTGAACACATCCGTTACGAGTATGTTTTGATAATCCTAAACTATCTTCTTGATCAAAATCTTTTACTTGGTGAATATTATATATTCTTGTTTTTATATTTTTACTCTGTTGTAGTATTGTGTTTATTGCTTTTCTATATAGTTCTGAATCTATAGATTTAAAGAAGTTTAATGTCACCTGTAGCATTTCTTCTTTTTTTATTGGTGTAACTACACTTATTGGTCCAACATCTTCACTCCTAACACTTTTAATCATTGTTCCTAAAACTTTTTCCAATAAATCATAATCTAAATCCATAGATTCTTTTTCTTCTATTACTTTTTCTATTACTATATTTAATTCTTCCAGAGTTTCTTCCCTCATTACTATGAATTCATCAAAATCTACCATATATACACTCACCTTATTTTACTTCTTTTAATATTATAACATTTGTTTACTTTTTTAGCAATATTATGTAAAACTTGTATTTTCATTGTTTTATGTTATAATATGGTTAATTAAATGCTGATAAATAAAAAAAGGATGGTTTATAATATGAATAAATTTAAAGAAATTAGACCAATTGTTTTAGGTTTAGCTGTAAAAAATAATAAATTATTAGTTTCAGAAGGTTTTGATTCTGTAAAAAATCAGACATTTTATAGATGTTTAGGTGGCGGCATTGAATTTTTAGAAAAGAGTGAAGTTGCTTTAAAACGAGAATTTTTAGAAGAAATTAATAAAAATATTACAATTAAAGATTTTTTAGGAATATCTGAAAGTATATTTACATATGAGGGAAAAAGAGCACATGAATTAATTTTATTTTATTCAATTGAATTATCTAATGAAGATTTTCAGGAAGAATACAAATTTATAGATAATAATCGTAGTTATACTGCAAAATGGGTAGATATTAAAGATTTCAAAGATAATAAGAAAATTCTATATCCAGAAGAAGTACTTAAATATATTTAGATACAAACAAATGGCGATTTAAGTCACCATTTGTTTGTAAACAATATTCTCTGTCATACTGAAACAGATGAAGCTATTACTATAATTATATTTTTATTTCTCTTTGTGTTAATTTGCTGGCAAAGTACCTATCGTGTGATACAAATAATATCGTTCCGGTATAGTCTTGTAGTGCCTCTTCTAAAGTTTCTCTTGAACTTATGTCCAGATGATTTGTAGGTTCATCTAATATTAAAAAATTTGTTTCCTTTATTACGAGCTTTGCAAGTAATACTCTTACTCTTTCTCCTCCGGATAACTCTTCTAGTCTTTTAAATACATTGTTTCCAAAGAACATATATTTAGCTAAAAATGTTCTTATCTCTGTTTGACTTTTATTATATTCTTTTGAAAAGAAATCAAATATTGTTTCTTTTTCATTTTCAAATTTTATTTCTTGTGGTATATAACCTATTTTTACAGAAGGGCTTAGCTTTATTTCTCCTTGATATTCTGAGTCTTTCCCTAAAATAATTTTAATTAAAGTTGATTTTCCGTGATCCATTTTCGCCTGTTATTCTGACCTTTTCGCCAAAGTAGACTTCCATATTAAAATTATTAAATACTACTTTTTCTCCATATTTTTTATTTAAATTCTTGATAATTAATACATCTTTTCCAGAACGAGAGGACATCTTAATATTAATTGGTAATTTTTTCTTTTCTATACTTACTTTATCTAATGCTTCTAACTTTTCAAGTCTTTTCTCTATACATTTTGCCCTTTTGAAAAATGCTTCATTTTGTTCAAGCTCTCCAAAACTTCTTAGTTTTTTAATTGACTCTTTCATCTTTTCTACTTGCTTTTGTTGATTTTTATACTTCTCAAACTCTGCTAAAATTCTTCTTTCGTCTTCTTTTACAAAATATGAATAATTACCGAAATATACTATAGTTTTCCCTTTTTCTAATAGTATTATTTTATTTACCACTTTATCTAAAAAATATCTATCATGCGAAATTAAAACAACCGTACCTTTGTATGAATTTAAGAATTTTTCTAGCCATTCTAATGTTTCTATATCTAAATGATTTGTGGGTTCATCTAATAACAAAACATCTGGATTTTTTAGTAATATTGCTGCTAAATTTACTATAGTTTTTTCTCCGCCACTTAAAGTGTTGTATTTTTTATTTAAAAATTCTGTTTTGAATTTGAACCCAGAACATATCTTTTTAAACTTTTCTTCTAATTCATATCCTCCTAAAGTTATATATTCTTCTTGAAGTCTACCATATTTTTTTATTATGTTTTCTATATTTTGATTTTTGTCTAACATTAAAACTTCTAATTCTTTTAGTCTCTTTTCCATATCAAAATATTTCTTGAAACTTCTTTTTAAATATTTTTCAACTACTATGCTGTCATTTTCATTAGGATACACTTGTTTTAAATACCCAATTTCTGCTTCTTTTCTTATATTAACTTTTCCTGAATCTGCTTTTTCTTCTCCACTTATTATTTTTAAAATTGTAGATTTTCCAGATCCATTATCTCCAATTAAGGCTATTTTTTCTCCTGTTTTTATTTCAAAGCTAGCTCCGTCTAAAACATTTTTTAATCCGTAGTCTTTCTTTATATTATTTAATTCTATTTCTATCATTTTTTATATCTCCTTATCTTATTTTTTAAGTATAACGAGATATATTTGCTACTTATACCTATTACAACATGTAGCAATTATCTCGTTGTAATAGTTTTGCAGCCGAAACCTCTAAATTTTATTTCTTCTTCTAATTTTTCCTCTCTGCTCATTTTTCCTCTCCTTCTTATAAAAAAACACTATAGCCCACTACCAAATTTATGCTATGCAAACTGCATGCATATAAATAACTAGAATGGACCACAGTGATTAAAACTAAAAAATAACACAAAATTTCTTACTTCTTTTATAGAATACCATAATTTTCCTAGTTTGTCAAAATAGATTTAGGTTAATCTACTTCATATTGTAATATATTTATATTAATACTATATATTTTTTATACTCTCAGACGAAAAATGTCAATTTTACATTCTAATATATTTAAATTAATACCCGATATAAACTACTACCCTTATCCAAGAGTACCAAGTATTTACATTCTAATATATTTAAATTAATACGTATGTAGCTATTTCCATGTAAGTCTTTCACATAAATTTACATTCTAATATATTTAAATTAATACAAAGAAGTGCTTGTTTTAAATTGGTATAAGTACAATATTTACATTCTAATATATTTAAATTAATACTTAGAGTTAAATAAAACAGAAAATGTTTTGTTTGAGAAATTTACATTCTAATATATTTAAATTAATACTTTATATCATTTTTTAGCATAAATTGCAATGTACTTTATTTACATTCTAATATATTTAAATTAATACAATATCCCTCAAACTTGTTGCCAAATAAGGTTTCATTTACATTCTAATATATTTAAATTAATACTTTTTATATCTTGCGAACTGGGTTTTGCGTTACCTGTATTTACATTCTAATATATTTAAATTAATACCCAACCGAATATGGAGCTTTGGGTAATCCATCACAATTTACATTCTAATATATTTATATTAATACGTGAATTTTATTGCTGTTGCAATTACTTTACCTTCATTTATATTCTAACATATTTATATTAATACTGCATTGTGTACAATTCAGACATTGAATTGCTAACGTTTACATTCTAATATATTTATATTAATACTTACTGCAATATTAACGAAATATGTGACTTATTAATTTACATTCTAATATATTTAAATTAATACCAGCTAACCTTCATCTGCTTCTAAAAGAAGCCCAATTTCTCTATCATATTTTGTATCAATAATGTACTTTTCTTTTATATAAGGACATTCTATTATAAAATTGTTCAATTTCCATTTATTTTTACTATTAATTGATATAAATAATTTATCAATTTCTCTTTTCAATTCATATTTTTTCTTCTTTTCTTTTTCGTTTTCATATTTGTCAAATAAATCTAGATTTTCATCATAAATATTTTTTGGAATTACATCTATATTATCAATATTTCTTAAAATATGCTGTGCATCTTTTTTACTTGTATCATAGTCTATAATATTATCCAATATTCTAAATGCTTTTTTAAATTTCTTGTAAAATTCAGTTTCTTGTAGAATTTCTTTTGAATATAATTTATCAACTAAGTCAATTTTTACTTTTTCTTTTAGTATTTGACCACTATACGGCTTTAATAATTCAATACTTTTTTCATAAATTTCTTTATCATATATATATCCAACTCCACTTGTTTCTTTGATATATATTTTTACATTTGGCATGTTTCCGCTATATTCTCTACTTCTATAACATCTTCCTAATCTTTGAAACAAACTATCTAATGTAGACATTTCTGTATACAACATATCAAAATCTATATCTAGTGATGCTTCAACAATTTGTGTTGTTATCCATATTCCCGCTTCATTTCTATTTTTAGAAAATTCTTTTATTTTTCCTTCTTTTTCACTTCTGTCGGTTTGGATAAATCTTGAATGCAACAGGTTTACATCTTCATGTTTTAGTTTTTCATATATCTCAATTGCTTTATTTATTGTATTAACAATTATTAATACTTTCTTATTTTTAGCATTTTCTTTTATTTCTTCTATGTCTTGTTCTATTCCAGAATCTACTAATTGAATCTTATGCCTTACTGTATCTTTTATAAATTCATTATATTCAAATTTTATTCCCATTTCATCTAGTTTTTCTTTATATATTCTAGGAAGTGTTGCTGTCATTACCATAAATTTTCCATTTAAATTATTTATCATTTGTAATCCTTTTAAAATAACTGCTACTATTTCTGGTGAATATGCTTGAATTTCATCAATTACTACTTTTGAATAACTTAATGTTGCATAAATTTTTTCATATCCTCTGTATTTAAATACAAATGGAAAAACCTGATCTATTGTACACGTTGTAATTTTTTCATATAGATTTCGTGCTTGGTCGATTTTTTCAAACTCATCTTCTTCATTTTTCTCATTCAAATAATCTATTGCTGTTGAATGTAATAATCCAACATGTTTATATCCTATTGTTTCTTTTATTCTGTCATATATTGCATTTATACCTATTCTTAATGGTAATGTAAAAAATGTTTTATCGCTATTGCTCCAGAGTAATGCTCCTTCTGTTTTTCCCATTCCGGTTGAGCCAATTACTATAACATTTTTATTTTTATTTGCTCGAGCAAATTGTTGCAAATCATTTTGTTCAAAATCTTGTTCTTTCATAAATTCTTCTACAAATTCTGATATTTCATCACTTGTTTCATTTTCAACAAGTATCCAAGCTGAACTACAATGATCTAATCTATGTAATAAGCCTTTCATTATGCAATAATCTTTATATATGTCATCAAATTCAGTTATTCTAGCTTGTCCTTCTACTATTCCTAAATAGGTTGTTTTTAATTCTGGTACTTTTATTTTCAATTCATTTTCTATTTGAGGAATATTTGGTTTCATATCTTCTTCTATTATTTCTTTTAGCAAATCTGCATCTATGTGTATTGTATTATTTCTTTCATGATGATAATAAATTGCTTGATATACTAATTTTCTTTCTGTTTTGGTCAGCTCATATTCTTTATATGGCACAAACATTGGAGATATTTGTTCATGCTTTAATTGTTCATTATTAAATTTTGTAACTAATAGTGGTTCTCCTATTGCTTTTCTTATCGCATTTTGAAATCCTGAATAAACTTTTCCCGCATCGTGATATTTACATATTATCTCCATTAGTTGCCAAAATCTATCTTCTGGCATATCTATTACTTGTACTATTTTCGAACCATAAGTTCTTTTAAGAATTTCAAGATTCTCTAACAATTTATCAGTATGTTCTTTTACTGTTTCTATTGGATTTGATTTAGCATAATATTTATAATTCATTTTGAATCCTTTCACTATAAAAATAAATATTGTCTCCATCTTCATCTTGCAATACTTCATCTATACATTGATTTGTATGCTTTTCAACATATTTTACATTGACTTTGTTCCATTTTCTAATATCATCTTGTATTTTATATGTTGTATTTAATCTATAATTAATTCCTGCTATTTCGTCATCTATACATTCTGGTATATAAGCATTTTCTTTAACCTCTGATTCTTCGACCTCATTAACGTCTCCTAGAATTTTTACTGAATCAATCCTTACAATATCCTCATTTCTTCCTAATATAAATGTTTCTATTCCATTTATTATATTTTGATAAATTTTGTCTATTATTTGATTTTCTGCTTGTACATGAATAATTAAATTTACATCTAATAATTGATGCACATTCCTTGGCATTGATGTTACTTTGTCTTTTCCTTTATACATTCTTAAATTTTGGTAGTTACTAAATATCCCTTCATAACTTCCTTGTACAGATATGTTCATTGGAAAGTATTCTCCTGGCTGTGCCTGAAGAATTTTATGGAACATTCCTATTATTGTTGAATATGGTGGCAATGGATATGTTTCAGCAACTTTAGTTGCAAATGGCTTTTTATAACATGCTGTTTCTTGGTATAGTTTTAGTTTTAAAATTTTCATTTATACCAATCCTTTCTTTTATGCTTTGTAATATTCGTTTACTTTTTCTTTTAAGTCTTTGAAAAATTCTTCTATATTTGTTGTTTTTCCTTCAAAAAT
>CAKPJM010000003.1 GCA_934162625.1 uncultured Clostridia bacterium | reverse complement strand
GTTTGTAAAAATTAATAGTGTTATCTTTGAACAAATTAATGAAAAATAAATTTTTCATTAATCCGACAAAGAATGAGACAGTTTAAATTTATAACCCGTTTAGCATGGAATAAATAAAAAGTAAAACAATCTATAATTTATAATAAATGGGAGGAATTTGTGAAAACTACATTTTATGTTTTTTTTATAATTATATTTTCTGCTTGTTTAATATATTTTTCAGGGAATATGCAAAATAATAAAGTTTTAGCAGCAAGCGGTAGTTCTACATCAGATGTACAATTAATAGCAAGAGCAATTAATCGGAGAAGCAAGAGGAGAGAGTTATGAGGGGCAAGTTGCAGTGCGGAGCTGTTATACTAAATAGAGTAAAGCATGCAGATTTTCCCAATACAATTGCAGGAGTAATTTATCAACCAGGAGCCTTTACAGCTGTTTCTGATGGGCAAATAAATCATCCTATTAGTGAAGATTCAACAGTTGTAAAAGCGGCTCAAGATGCAATAAATGGTTGGGATCCAACAAATGGATGTATATATTATTTTAACCCAAATACAGCTACGAACAAATGGATTTGGTCAAAAACTATTGTAAAAACTATTGGAAAACATCATTTTTGTAAATAACCTTAAAAATAAAATTTATAGGGCAAGCCCTATGTTTGCTCATTATAAGTATAAAGAAAAATTATAATAAAGGAGAATATTAATGAATAAATATTTAAATTCAATGAAAAAAAATTATCTTTATGGAATTTTAATAATATTAATAATTGCAAGTATTATTTTAGCATATTATTTATATAAAGAAAAAAAAGAATACACTATTGCAACTCAAAACCAATACAACTTTGCTTTATATGAATTAATAGATTATGTTCAAGATTTAGAAAACTATTTAGCAAAAGCAACAATAACAAGCACTCCAGAACATGGAGCAGAAACTTTAACAAAAGTATGGAGAGAAGCAAATTTAGCACAAGTTTATTTAGCTCAATTACCTATATCTAGTAATGAACTTTCTAACACTTCAAAATTTTTAAATCAGGTAAGTGAGTATAGTTACTCGCTTTCAAGAAAAAATATATATAACGAAGAATTATCACAGGAAGATTTAAATAATTTAAAAGAACTACATGGATATAGTAAAGAACTAAAAAATACGTTAGATCAACTTGCAACAGATATGAATGAACGGAAGAATAAGTTGGAAGGAGCTTACAAAAGATACAAAAACTGCATTTGCACAACAGGTTGATAATTTGTCTACTGCAACATTTAGTAATATAGATGAAAACTTTGGAGAATATGCAGGGTTAATATATGATGGAGCTTTTTCAGAACATATGGAAAGTGCCGAAAAGAAAGGACTTACAGGAGAAGAAATAGATGAAGAAAAAGCAAAACAAATAGCAAAAGATTTTATTGGAGAAGATAGAATACAAGAATTTAATTCTAATGGACTAATAGAGAATGGAAATATTCAGGTTTATGATTTTAATGCTAAAATAAATGATGATGGAAACAATAATAATTTAACAATATCAATAGCTAAAAAGGGCGGACACATTGTAAATATGAATTATAATAGAGAAGTAAAAACAGAAGTAATAAGTCAAGATGAAGCAAATGAAAAGGGAAAAGAATTTTTAAATTCACGTGGAATATCAAATATGAAAGCAACTTATTATTTAAAAGAAGGTGGAATCGTAACAATAAATTATGCATATGAACAAAATGGAGTAACAATTTATCCAGATTTAATAAAAGTAAAAGTTGCATTAGATAATGGAGAAATATTAGGTGTTGAAACATCTGGATATCTAAATAATCATACTGAAAGAAATTTTACAAAAGCTAAAATATCTATGGAAGAGGCAAGAAGTAAATTAAATAAAAGCTTAGAAATTACAAGTGAAGGTATGGCAATTATTCCAACAGAGTGGAAAACAGAAATATTATGTTATGAGTTTAAAGGCAAAATAGATGATACTGATTTTCTTGTTTATACAAATGTTGAAACAGGAAGGGAAGAAAATATTTTAGTTATTATAAATACGCCTAATGGAATATTAACACAATAAAAAAGAAAAAATTGTTAAAATAAAAATAATTCTTTTGCAAATAATATAATTAGAAAAATGAAAAACATTTTTCTAAAAGGAGGATTTTAAGATGGCAAAAAGTAAAACTTTAATGTCTGAAAATCTAAAAGAAGAAATTGCAAAAGAATTAGGAGTATATGAAAAAGTAAAACATGATGGCGGATGGGGAAATGTATCTGCAAAAGATTGTGGTAGCATGGTTGCAAAAGCAATTGAAATAGCAAATAGAAAAGCATAAGAAGAAGGACAAGGAAGTTTAACTCATACTTCCTTGTCTTTTTTGTTGTATTTTGAAGAAATAGTGGAAAATAATAAATATATTGAAGGTGATGCAATAAAAGCTAACATTAAATATTGATCATATCTATAACGAGGTTGAACCTCAATTAGTAAGTGTGCACAAAAATAAAGTATAAAAATAATTTCAAATAGTATTTGTGTCTGATATAAATTATTTTTAGTATTATAAAACTTGCTTTCTTTGACATTAATAATGACTGTTAATAAACTGAAAACAATTAATAAGAAGTATTGCACATATCCATAGTATTTTATAAAAATATAACTTTTACTATTTTGGATTATACTACCAGAAAAATCAATTTGATTATCTTCTTTACCAGCAAAAACCAACATTTTATCTTTTATATAAACAAGAGTTTCCCTAGTGTTCTGCGTAAATTGATTAACTATGAAATTCCTACATTTATTGTTATACAGTTCATAGTCAAAATTTAATTCTTGTAAGTCAAAGTAAACTTGAGTTTTTTCAGCATTTTCTGTAGGCATATTATAGATTCCATTTCCGTGTATGCCAAGTACAAATTTAAAATATTTAGCATTAGAAGAAAGAGTAGAAGTAGGCACAATATTTAAATTCAATAAGGTATAGTCAAATATTTTCATAGTAGAAAATGTTGATAAAGCAATTAATAAAAATCCTAAAAGAAAAACTTTCCAATTTTTAAAATTATTAATAAGAAGTTTCCACAAAAGAAATCCACAAAAAGCTATTAGAATTATAATAGAACTTGGTCTAATTATATTTGCAATACCTACTAAAGTACCACTTAAAATATAATAAAACCATTTATCTTTAATAAAAAAGTATATAGATAATATTATAAGCAAAGTAGAAAAGTGTTGATTGTTTATTACAGAAGAGCCAGCTATGTTAAAAAATAATAAACTATATATTATAGAAGATATAATTCCAATTTTTTTTGTATATACTTTAGAAGCAATTTTATAAACAAAGACATTAGTTAAACTCATAAATAATATTTCAAATATTTTTAGAAATATTAAATGTCTACCAAAAATCTTTATAACTAATGCAAGATACATTACAAAACCGGTTTGAAAATTATAAAAATAAAAATAATTAGTTTTATCAAAACTTAACATATTAAAAGTACCGATTAACTACTGAATTGGCACCTTTTATAAGTGCTTCGTAATCGCTTACTGGTTCAGTTCTTGCATAGATTCCCCATACTTCATATATTAAAAAAGAAAAAATGAAAATCAGCAGACTATAGTGGTTAAAGTTTTTGTTATTAAGCAATTTATAAATACTAAATAATATTGTTAATATTAATATTATAGATAAAAAAGTTATTTTAAATACAGGTTGTTCCAATTGGTAAATGCAACATGAAAATATATAATAAACAAGAATAATTCCAAGAACAATTTCAATTCCATAAATTAAAAAGTTCATACAATGAGTTCTTTTCATTTTCTATCCTTTCTAAATACAAATAATTTACTAAATATATAGTTTCCTATCACAACAGCTACTTGAGCAACTAATGTAAATATTACTACATATAAATCTGAATCTAGTTTTAATAATGTTACAAAGAACCACATTATAAACATTTCCAATAATAATGTTGCAATTCTTGCTACTACAAAACTTATAAATTCTTTTAACTTATTTTGATTTTTGCTTTCAAATACAAATTTTCTATTTGTAAAATAAGCAAAGATTACTGCTACTATCCATGAAATTATTATAGCAATTTGCAACTGAAATCCATTAGTTGGATCAAGTATTGTAAATAATAAAATATATTTTGTTATTAAATTAACAAGAGTTGTTAATACTCCAAAAATTAAATAATTAATTATTTCTTTATATTTTATATATAATTCTTTTACTTTTTCTATCATTTTTTCACCTTATTCTATATTTATTGTTTTATCAATTATATATTGAGGACGTTCTTTGCTTTCATCATAAATTCTACCAATGTATTCAGACATCATCCAAAGAGATAACAATTGAACTCCAGCAAAAAATGTTATAGCAACCATAATAGAAGTCCAGCCTGCAGTTATATTATTCCAATCAAATATATAAGATAAAAGTGCATAAATCAAAATTATAAATGAAATAAATATAGACAATATACCAAGTCCACCTAATAATTTTAGTGGCTTAGTAGAAAAACCTATAATACCATCTGCAGCAAGTTTAAGCATTTTCTTTAAAGGGTATTTTGTTTTACCAGCAAAACGTTCTTTACGCTCATATTCATAAGCATATTGTTTATAACCAACCCAGCTAAATAAACCTCTCAAGAATTTGTTGTGCTCTGGTAAAGAATTAATAACATCAACAACTTTTCGATCTACTAATCTAAAATCTCCAGTGTCTTTTGGAATATCTACATCAGATAGTGCATTTAAAGTTTTATAAAACATACTAGCTGTAAGTAGTTTAAATTTAGACTCACCATCACGTTTTTTTCGTTTTCCATAAATTACTTCATTACCTTGTTCCCAAAGTTTAAGCATTTCTGGAATTAATTCTGGAGGGTCTTGTAAATCTGCATCTATTATAACTATTGCATCACCAGTAACATATTTTAATCCCGCAGTTACTGCGCATTGATGACCAAAATTTCTAGAGAAAGAAATTATTTTAACATTTTTATCTTTTTTTGCTATGTTTTCTAGTATGCTTAAAGTATTATCTTGACTTCCATCATTAACAAAAATTATTTCATATTCATAATTTTCGATAGCGCTACAGACTGTAGTCATTCTATTATAGCATTCTTCAGCAACTTCTTCTTCATAATACATAGGTATAACTATTGATAATTTTTTCATAATATAATTCATCCTTTTTTATTATATTTATTTATTATAGCATCTACAATTCGCTCACTTGCATGTCCATCTCCATAAGGATTAGAAGCTTTGCTCATTCTATCATATTCATTTTTATCTGTTAATAACTTTTTGGTTTCATTATAGATAGTTTCTTCATCTGTTCCAACGAGTTTTAAAGTTCCAGCTGTGATTCCCTCTGGTCTTTCTGTTGTATCTCTTAAAACTAATACTGGTTTCCCAAGAGAAGGTGCTTCTTCTTGAATTCCACCACTGTCTGTCAAAATAATATGCGATTTAGCAATAAAGTTATGAAAATCTATTACTTCTAATGGTTCAATTAATTTTACCTTGTCATCATCACCAAAAATTTCATTTGCAACTTCTCTTACTTTTGGATTTAAATGAACAGGGTATACAACTTTAATATTGTCAAACTCATCTACAATTTTTCTTATAGCTCTAAACATATGTCTCATAGGTTCTCCTAGGTTTTCTCTTCTATGAGCTGTAAGAAGAATTAATTTATCATTACCTAACCAGTCAAAAATTTCATTATTATAGTCCTTTTTTACAGTTGTGGCGAGTGCATCAATTGCTGTATTTCCTGTAACAAATATAGTTTCTTCTTTTTTACCTTCTTTTAATAAGCTAGTTTTGCTATTTTCTGTTGGAGCAAAGTGCATATCTGCTAAAACTCCAACCATTTGTCTATTCATTTCTTCTGGATATGGAGAATATTTATTCCATGTTCTAAGGCCCGCTTCAACATGTCCAATATCAGTTTGCGTATAATATGCGGCTAACGCTCCAGCAAAAGTTGTTGTTGTATCTCCGTGAACTAAAACTATATTTGGTTTTTCCTTATTCATAACTTCTTCCAAGCCTTTTAAAGCCCTACTTGTTATATCACTTAGAGTTTGACCAGATTGCATAATATTTAAATCGTAATCTGGTTTAATATCAAATACTTCTAGTACTTGGTCAAGCATTTGTCTATGTTGTGCTGTTACACAAACAATGCATTCAATTTCTTTTCTTGATTTTAATTCTTTGACAAGAGGTGCCATTTTTATGGCTTCTGGTCTTGTACCAAAAACTGTCATTACCTTAATCATTTTTTATTTCTCCTTTTTTAGTTACAATTAAAAATTTATATAAAGATAATCCACTTATTATTGTTAAAGGAACAATTGCTGGCATATAATATCTAGGGCTTACTTCTACAAAAAGATGTGCCATTACAAGGCCAATATACAGTAGCATATAAAATAAATCCTGAATGTCTGAATTTTTATATTTTATATCAAGATAAACATTTAAAGCGTTTAATAAAATTAATATTGTTATATATATATGAAATGTTAATTTTATTAAGTTAAGCAATAAATTGTTGCTTATAGATATGGTCCCTTTAAAAGTTTCAAAACTATATTCTGCAATGTTTCCTGTTATTACAAAGAATTTGCTAATAAATAAGTTGATATTTTTTATACCATTATTTTTATATCGCTCAATAGCTAGTTTTTTAAATTCTTGCTGAATTTCTTCTGCTGTTGAATATTTCTCTGAAAATTCTTCGAATTTTGGTTCACTATACCAACCACCAGAACTTTCAATATTTGAACCTATATATAGTGTCCAGCCTGAACTAGTTGAGACTTTTCCATCTATAATTTTATTTAAAGTAAATTTTCCTAAAAAACTAATAGATATAAAACTTATAAAAATTAGCAAAAAGCTTATAATATAATATGTATTTAATTTCTTTTGTTTTAGATTTATAAATATGTAATATAGTGCTATAGCAATTAGCATTATTAACATTAAGGGCCTAAACATATTGGCAATTCCCATTATAACACCAGTAAGGATGCTATACAATATAAATAGTTTGGAATTTATATGTTTTAAAATTTTTGAAAATACTAATAAAGATAATGCAATTCCGAAATTGACTAATACAACAGGGCAACAAACAGTACACCATACTAGATTAATAGGACTTAATAACCATAATGAAACAATAGTTTTTCTTATATTTTTATTTTCAAATGTAAAATATAGAAACAATGGTATTAGTAGATCTAATATAATATTTAGTATTACCATGCAATTATATGATATCTTAGTTAATTTAAAGAATGAACCTAAAATTACCATATATGGAATTAAGAAAGGAAATAACTCAACATAGGATTTATTATAAATAAATCCTTTTTCGCAGAAATTTGAAGCATTAAAGAAAAATGTATAGTAATCTCCTTCTTCTGGAAGTTGATTATAATTTAAAAATGCCAAAATAATTCTAAGTAATATACCAATTACGATAATAGAAATAAAAATTATTTTTCTGGCTTTTTTATTTTTTAAAATGTTTTTGAAATGTTTTTTTAATAATATAAAAAATAAAAACAATAGTAATATTATTACATAAAATAATATAAACTTAATAGAAGTTCCATATTTTAAAGGTGCTGTAAATATGCAAACTGAAAATATTGCATAAATTATTAAAAATATTTTGAGGGTGTATTTATATATTTTAGAAATATTCATAATAAAATCCTTCCTATATTTTAGTTCATTTTGTTTTTTTCTAAATAATAAATTATTTTTGCTAAAAAATTATTAAAATTTTTTAAATATAAATTTTTTAATCCGCTTTTATTTATATATATATTTTTTTTATAATTTGGAAAGGTTTTATTAACGCAATTTAAAGAATATAATATACCATCGTTGAATTTTTGCTTATTTTTTGTTTTTGCAATCCTTTTTATATATGTGGCAAACATATATCTTACATAAATATATTCTAATTCTGATTTATAAATAGAATATAAATCATTTTTTTTGTAATATTCTAATATTTTCTCTAATACAAAATTTATATCTTTTAGTTTATCAGAGTATGTATACGTTATTGAATTTTCTCTTTGATAATATTTATAACCTGGAAAATCCAAATAGCCTAAGCTCGTTAGATTAGGAACTAATTTATGCATTAATAAAACATCTTCAAACCAAGTATTAGGAGTGAATAAAAGGTTTTCATTTTTAAACAAATCTTTTTTGTACATTTTATTACAAGCCATACAATACATATCTGTTAAGAATTTCTTTTTAGAATCTAAATTAAAATTTTTAATATCAGATGTGATGCCTGGATTTACTATTATTTTTTCATTTGGGTAAATAACTTCAACATTAAATGCAATTACATCATAAGGAAATTCTTCTAGTTTATCCCATAAATTCTTAAGTAAATTTATATCAATTTCATCATCACCATCTACAAACAATATGTATTTTCCAGTTGATAATTTAATTCCATTGTTCCTAGTAATGCTTAAACCTTGATTCTCTTGGGAAACAACATGAATTTTACTAGGATTATTTTTTTTATATTCATTTAAAATATTTAAGGTATTGTCTGTAGAACCATCGTCAATAACAATTATTTCTATTTCTTTTTTTGTTTGATTTAATAATGAATTCAAACATGAAGAAATATATTTTTCTACATTATAAGCTGGAACAATAACACTAATATCTACCATAAATAATACTACCTTTCTTGGATAATTTTGAAAACATATTTAACATTACTACTAAAAAATCTTTTAAAACGATTTGGCTCTTGTAATATTCTATATAACCATTCTAAATGTAATTTTCTAAATGTTTTAGGAGCTCTCTTCTTATGCCCACTTAGTACATCAAAACTGCCACCAACTCCCATAAATACACCTTTATTAAATTTAGATAAATTTTTATAAATTAATAATTCTTGTTCAGGAATTCCTAAAGCAACTAATACACCATCCGGCTTTAACTCTGCAATCGAATTGAATATTTCTTGCTTATCTTGTACATATCCATTGCTAAATCCTACTATTTTCATATTAGGATATTGAGTACTTAATGTTTCTTTTAAATCAGTAATAACTTCTTGAGAAGAACCAAATAAATATATCGATTTTCCTAATCTATTAAATATATCAAAGATGTTATTACATAGTTCAATTCCTGGAACAAGTCCTTTTATATTATAAGAAAGTAAGTTGGCACCTTTTAATATTCCTATTCCATCAGGAACTATAATAGTGTTAGTATCCATTAAGCAAGAATCTAGCTGCTTATTTTTACTAGCAGTTATTAAAGTTTCTGGGTTTGCAGTGACAATAAACGTTTTATTATTATTTTTTATTTTCAATTCTAATTCTTCTACAAAATTGTACATCCCATTGTTATAAGTTTTTTTTATATATTTTTCTATAGAGTCATTTGTAGTTGAAGGTTTTCTTTTTAGGAGTAAAGACAATAACATTCCACATATTAATCCTATAAAAGAGGTTATATATATTGGCTCTAATGTATGACCGGCTAAATAAGCTGTTGCACTTATAAAGAAAAATGCTAAAAGTAAAACAAAAGAAAAACCATCTAATTTTTTACCAAATAATTTTATGAAATTGGTTATTCCAGAAATTAAGAATATTATAATAAAAGGTAATAAAAACAATAATATACCTAAAATGCCAATATAATAATATTGAGCTACATAGTCTCTTTCAGGGTAGATAGGTATTTCTCCAATTCCAACGAATTTATCTAGAGAATTAGCTTTGTTTTGTTCTATATCCTGAAGTATAAGAGTTTTTAATTTTCTTGAATTATTTCTTTCTGAAAAATCTAAATCATTTATAACGTGAATCCAAAAGTCAGGATGTTCTAAATAGTTATATGTGTCATATATCAATTTTTCAGGGATTCCTTCTGTTGAATATTTTTTTTCAATATATTCGATTTTAGATAAAGAGTTTAAATCTTCATCAACATTAGATGAATCTTTATCAGTATCATTCTTAGTGTATGAATTTGTTATACCATCACCAATTTTAATTCTGTTTAAAAAAGGTGAATTGATAAAAAATATGCCAAAAATTAATCCAACTAAAATTAAGCTTATAATTTTAGTTTTTTGAATCTTTTCCTTATTGAAAACTTTCTCTAATATCCAAATAAAAAATGTGCCTATACATAAAATGATTTCTCCATATACAGCAATTCTTGTTCCAACTAATAGCATAGAAATCATTTGAAGTAAAACAAAAACAAAATAATAATTTTTCTTTTCTTTTAAAGATATCCACATAGTTAAAGGAAATAATAAAACAAAGAATGAACTCAATTCATTTCCTGATGGGTATAAACCTCTAGAAGTCAATTTCCTCCAATTTTTATATTCATAAGTGCTATCAAACCATTTTAGTATATTAGCAGATGGATGAGGATTATTTTCAAAAGAGTAAGAAACATAATCAACACCTAGTAAATTAGTGATTATTATAAGTAGAGATACAAATGAAACAACTGAAAGGACAGTGATTTTTAAAGATTTATAGTCAAAATTTAATATATAAACTAAATATATTAAACAGACAGGTATAATAAATTTAGAAATATATATAGAAGCGGTTATAAAGCTTTTCTTCATACTTTCATTTAAGACTATTATATCAAAATTTCTAATATTATAATAATGCAAAACAATATAAATTGCATAAGATATTAAAATACCAATAAAAATTTTAGTACTTTTTCTTTTAAAATTAGCAATTATAGCTAAAAGAGTAATAATTCCAATCAAACCATAGCGTATTAGTGTTGCTGTGGAAATTCCTGCTATGGAAAAATTTTTGTCGCTAAATAAAGATAATATTAGCTCTAAAATAGGTTGTAATATAAAGAATATTACTAATAGATATTTATTTATAGTATTAATTTTTTTATTATTCATTTTTTTGACTCCTATAGTTTAATATATTTTCAATTTTATTTATAATAATATCATTATTATATTTATAATCTGATAAATTTTTTTTCATTTCAATTATTTTTTGAGTATTATCTAATAAATATTTTAAATTCAAATAAAAATCATCTTCAGTATTTTTAGTTATAATTCCAAAAGAAGGATTAAGTATTTGATTAATTCCAGCAACTTCAGTAGAAATGCAAGGAATATGCAATATTAGTGCCTCTATTATAACGGTAGGTAATCCTTCATATCTAGAAGAAAGTAAAAATAAATCTGAATTTTTTACATAAGGATATGGATTATCTTTTCTACCGAGCAAAATAAAGTGCTTTTCCATTTTTAAATTAATAATTGCTTTTTGAAGAGATACTTTTTCTTCTCCGTCACCTACTATATAAATTTTAAAATTATATCCATCGACGATTAAATGTTTAGCAACATTAAGTAACATTGAGTAATTTTTTGAATAATCTAATCTTCCAACAGATATAAAATTTAATTGATTTTTATCAAATGGAACTTCCTGAGGTAATTCAGATTTTTGAATAATTTCATAATCATCAATTATGTTAGGAATTACTTCAACTTTGGTTATTTTATAGCGATTTTTGTAAGAAGTAGCAACCTTGTCTGAAACAGCTACACATAAGTCCATTTTAAATAAAGCATTTTTTATATTTTTGTAATATCTAGCTGAGTAGTCTCTTACAGCAACGTCAGAATGCATCCAAGCAATTTTCTTAATCGAATTTCCATATGAAGTATAAATATAGGGAAATCCATCACCAAAGGCTATTTCTATATCATATTGTTTTTTTATATTTTTTAATCTGTCTTGTTTTATTTTTCTGCTAATAATATTTGTCTTTATATTGAAAGAAAAACAGCATTTTTTAAAAACATTTTTAATATCCTTTTTTACAAGTAAACTTTTTAAATTCTGGTCCACGATGTGAAAATAGTTGCTTCCCTTTATAAGATTAATGTTTTTAGGAATGGTTACTAACATATCTTTATAATAATGAAGTACTAATAAATCAATATTATAATTAGAAGTATCTAATTTTTTTAGCATATTTATTAAAACCTTTGTAACACCACCCATTTTTAAATTATCAACAACGAATAGAATATTTTTTTTCAATTTATTAACTCCTAATTTTCAATATTTTTTTTAAAAGATTGATTTTTTTATAATAAACTAATTTACAGACTATTTTATATTTTATATTTTGCTTTTTAAAATAAATGTTTTTGTCCCAACTTGGAAAGTTATTTTTCATTATATTAGCTATTTTTTCTATATCTTCTTTTCCCTCAGGGTATTGCAAATATCTTAATGCTGCCCCATGTAGTAGGTGCTCAATAAATATGTATTCTAATTCTTTAGTATATTTAGTATTTTCAAAAGACTTCATTAACGAATCAGTAACAAAATATATACTATTTAATTTTTGAGTGTATTTTAATTGCCTCATTGTAGAATTTTCATGAATTACATAATTATATAAGCATTTGTTTAAAAAGCCTATTTTGTTTGTATATAAAACTAATTTGGGAATCAGCTCTAAATCTTCATAGATATAATTTTCCATAAATTTAATATTATTTTTTGATATTAAAGATTTTCTAATGATTTTATTTACCGGCGAAGTTTCATTTAGAACATACTTTATATCGTTTGGATAATTATTAAATTTATAATATGAGCTTACTTTTTTTATGTTGTTATTTTCCTCAAAAAAATTAAAACACACAATATCTAAATTGTTTGAAATTGAAAAGTTGTAAGCTTCTTCGTAAGCAGTTAATTCAAGGTAATCATCACTATCTATAAAAGAAATAAATTCACCAGTAGCACACTTTAAACCAAGATTTCTAGCTGAAGCTTGTCCGTGATTAGGTTGTGAAAAAATTTTAAAAATTGAAGGAAATTTTTTTGCATAATCATCTATAATTACTTGAGAATTATCAGTACTTCCATCATTAATCAAAATTATTTCTATTTCTTTTAAAGTTTGATTTAATAAAGAATCTATACATCTTTTTAAATATTTTTCAGAGTTGTAGACTGGAATGATTGCACTAATCTTTACCATAGTATCCTCCATAAAGTTATAATTTATTTTTTACTTTAATAATTATTTTTCTGATTTTTCTTTTAAAAGTATCATTTATAATATAATTTGAAATATTTCTACATTTCAATTCTTGTCTATAATTTGATTTTAAAGATGGGTGTATATTTTCTAATCTATAAATTAGGGAATTAGCTAAATATGACATAAGTAATTTTTTAGCATATTCATTTTTAAAATTTATTTTCTGCACCTCTGTATTTAAAAAATCAAAACCTTTTAATAAGTCTTTTGCGAGTTTTTGCTCTTTTTCAATTGAAAGATTTCTTGTTATACTATTTGAAGTTTTAATGTAGTAATAACCATCAAAATCAATAAAAGAAACTTTATTTGCTTTTACGATTACAAGAGGAGTTAGAGCAAAATCTTCATGAAGAAGACCTTTTATATATTCAAATTTGTTAGATTTCCAATAATCTAAGTTATATGCGAAGCCCCATGCAGGTTCAAAATATTGTTTTGAAAGAACCAATTCAGAAATTGCTTCTTCCCCAGAAATATTTGATTTATGAGGTCTTGTAGTTATGCTGGTTTGTTCATAATTTTGATTCATATCTACAAAGTTATAGCCTATGATGTCTGGAGAGTCATTTTTTATACATTTTTCAAGGTGTTCTAATAATTTGGTGTTAATAAAATCATCTGAATCAACAAATAAAATATATTCACCGATGGCTTTGGCTACTCCATAGTTTCTTGCATCACTTAAACCACCATTTTCTTTTACAAAACTTTTAATTTTAAAAGGATATTTATTTTGATACTTAGTTATAATTTCCTGAGAATTATCAGGGCTTCCATCATTTATTATTAATAATTCAAAATCTTGGTTTGTCTGATCTATAATGCTTGTTAAGCATTTATCTAAATATTTTTCTGAATTATATACGGGAACTATAATGCTAAATCTCATAATTAATCTCCTTTTATTTTTGATATAATTTTCTTGATAAGTTTTATTGGATGGCAAAGATAATATTTAGTCAAATCAATTTGATTTAATCTTAATTTTCCTTTTTCTTCACCATATTTAGATATATATTTTTTTACTCTTTTTCTATATTTTTCAGCTTGTTTTTTTTCTTTATCTCCATGCCATGAACCAGAAAAATGATGAATAGTATAAGTATTTTCTGTGCAATGAATTTCACCAGTTTCCCAATCTTTTGGACAAAAGTAATCATAAGGGTATAAGGTCACAATGTTTTTTAAATTTTGAAAAGATGATATCGGATTTAAACCATATTTTTCTTTTGTTAGATTAGTTATACGAACAACATTGGTTGTTAAATCTAAGGTTCCGTTTTCTTTTATAAAAACTAAATCATCATATTCATCTAAAAGATCTTTAATCCACAAATTACCCTTTTCTGATCCCATTATTCCTGTAGGGATATTGTTGTTATTTTCAAAACCTGAAAATGCATTATTATTTAAAAATTCATCTAAAGGTTTTAAAACTTCGACATCGGTATCCATATAAATACCACCATAATTATAAAGTACGTAAAGTCTAACATAATCTGTAACGAAAGCATATTTCTTTTGCTGATATGCTTGCTTTACGTAAGTATTGCTTGTTATATCAAAATTGTCTTCATTCCATTCTATGATTTCGTAATCAGGACAATATTTTTTCCAAGTATTAATATATTTACGTACAGATTCAGGTTTATCTGCTTTGCCAAACCAGCAATAATGGATAGTCTTAGGAATTTGTGACATTACTTTTCAATCCTTTCAATTTTTCTTTTAATTTGTTATAGAAATCTTTTCTTTCGCTTTTGTCTAAAATAATAGCAGAATTAATAGTTAATCCTAACAAACTAATTAGTATACAAGAAAAGATTAGCATAATCCAACTATTTATATTTAATATATATTTTATAGCAAGTCCTATGATTGATAAAATAATTACTGATATAGTATTTTTTATTATTGGACCATAGAAGGTGTTTAATTTAAAGTTTAAACATTTAGCTCCATACATAGGTAAGAATGTCAAAACTCTAACTATGTTATAGAAGCTACTTACGCCTAAAATAATAAACATTTTTAATGTTGTATTATCTGGAACAAATTTTAATAATATAAAAGTAGTCAAGATACTTAATGTACTAAAACTTATCAATGCTAGAGAAGACGTCTTGATTTTATTAGTTGCTGTGAAAACGTTATATAGTGGTTCTAAAGGTAAAGCAAATATTAAATTTGCGCAATTAATAAGCGTAAGTGTGTATAATAATGAAGAATCTTGAGTTGGGGCCCAAAGAGAATAAAACTCTTTTCCAAAGCCTATTAAAATTGCTAAAGGAACACTAGATAAAACTCCTAATATTTTAATAGAGCTGTTTAATTGATTTTTTATTTCTAATGTATCTCCTTTGGCATAGCTTATTGTTAGGCTAGGTGCAAATATTGCTGCAATAGTACCAAATAATGATAAAATAATAGTAGGAATAGTTTTGGCTAATGATAAAACTCCCATTGCAGTTGCATTTATAAAAATATTAGTTATTAATAAATCTAAACCAGAAGACAATATTGAGCTCAATTTTGAAATTGTATTCCATATGCCAGATTTTAATAATTCGATAATTGCATTTATATTAAAAAAATTTTTGTTTATTTTCAATTCAGGAGTTAGTGTTTTTGCATAATATATGTTTTTTATAAGATTATAAAGTCCCATACAAAATAGGGCTAATCCAATATACCAAACATGTATATCTAAAGCTAAATAACAAACAAGTAAAATTGTAATTCTGATAAAATATCCTTTTATATTACAAAAAGCATTTAAATCTAATCTATCTTTAACAAAAGTTGAAACATTAAAAGTAGAAGAAAATAGACCTAAAATAAAGTTTCCAAATATAAAAGTCCATAAAATACGAACATCACTTAGTATAGAAGCTGAAATATTCATAAATTTATCTATGAATGCAATAACAATTATAGAAAGTATAGTTAAAATTATAGAAAAAATTAAATTAGCAATAAAGACAGATGAAAAATATTTATTTGCATCTTCTGTATTTTTTTGATGTAATTTTATAGTAATAAACCTTCCAGCCATTGAGTTAACAGCAATAGTTATTAATTGAGCGTATTCAACAAAATTGTTTGCTAAAGAAACAAAACCATTTGCCTCAACTCCTATTTTTTCTACGATAAAAGGTGTCAAAAAAAAGCTTATACCAAGGTTGATTCCAAATGCTATTACTTGAGCTATTAAATTAATCCCTGTTTGTTTTTTCATTATGCGAAATTTTCTCCTTTTTTACTCTAAAAATATCTTTATAACCGATTGCAACAATTGCAATTACTAATAATGCAAAGGATATTGCTTTCCACAATCCACTTTCTAATAGAATAATTGCAAATAATCCAAAAGTAGCGCTTATTCCATATAAAATAAACACAGCTTGTTTTTGTGAATATCCTCTATCTATAAGTTTGTGATGCAAGTGACCTCTATCTGCTTTAAAAACTGCTTTTATAGATTTTTGTGTGATAACTCTTCTTATTATAGCGAAAGAGGTATCAAATATTGGCAATGCAAGAACCAACAAAGGTGCAATAATTATTATCGCAGTATATGTTTTTGCAACGCCAAGTATAGAAATTACAGAAAGTACAAAACCAATAAAATTTGAACCAGTATCTCCCATAAATGTTCTGGCAGGATTAAAGTTGAAAGGTAAGAAACCTAGAAGTGAACCTGCAAGAGCAGTAGCAAGAATTATAGAGATAACAGGCGATGAGTTTAATATAAATATAAACATTAAACAAATTGCTGAAATTAATGAGACTCCAGATGAAAGACCATCTAACCCATCCAATAAATTTATTGCATTTGTAATTCCTACAATCCAAAATACTGTGAATATTTTTAAAAATATCTCATTAGAAATAAATGAACCAGGAGGAGTAGGTAATATTTTGTCAATAACTATTCCACTAGCCACAACAACTGTTGCAGCTATAACTTGTCCAATTAATTTTACTATAGGTTTAATTCCTTTTGTATCATCAAAATAGCAAAATAACTCTAAAATAACTATACCGATAAAAAAACCAGCTAATTTTATGTAGTAATTATTTGCAAATATATCTAATTTTTTTTCTATTATCATTGCTATAATTAAATAAATTGCCGAAACCAAAAAACCGGCAACAATTGCAATACCACCTAAACGTGGCATTATTTTTTTGTGAATTTTTCTCTTATCTTTTGGTATATCTAAAGCTTTAACTTTTCTTGCTAATCTAATACTATAAGGGGTAAAAACATAAGTAGTAATAAAAGCAAGAAGAAAAGTGATTGCTATATCTCCCCACATAAAAATCCTCCTAGTTTAATATTCCGTATGTTTCGTAATAATTTTACATTCAAATATATTGTTTGTCAACCAAAAAACAGTTAATAAAGGAGTCTTTTATTGAATGAAACATACCAAATAAAAACAAAATATTGCATAATTCAATTTATAATGTTAAAATAAACATAAATTATTGTAAAAAGGTGTAGAAATGTGGGACAAATAAAAACATGTATAGTTAGATCGGGGATTTACATAGGAAAAGTTTTGCTAAATATAATTTATTTTTTCATAAAATTGTTTCCGGTAAAAAACAAAGTAACTATGCTTAGTAGACAATCGGATAAAATAAATATAGATTTCGAACTCATAGAAAAAGAGATTCTAAAAAGAACAGATAAAATTCAGATAAAAATTCTATGTAAAGTTATAAGAAAAGATATAAAAAGTAGATTTTTATATTGTTTTTATATATTAAAATGCATATATCATATTGGAACATCAAAAGTATGCATATTGGATGGATACTCTATACCTATTAGCATATTGAAACATAGAAAAGAATTAGAAATAATACAGATATGGCATGCCTCTGGTGCAATAAAGAAATTTGGATATCAATCTTTAAATAAAAAAGAGGGAAGAGGAATAGGTATAGCTAAGTTAATGGATATGCACAGAAATTATACACATGTGTTAGCACCAAGTAAAACAACAGGGAAATTTTTTGCAGAAGCATTTGGAATAAGTGAAAATAAAATTATCATAAATGCACTCCCAAGAATTGATTATTTATTAGAGGATAATTTTGCAGAAAAAAAAATAAAACAATTTTATGAAGAATACCCAAAATATAAAAATAAAAAAATAATATTATATGTTCCAACCTTCAGAAAAGACAAGGAAAACAATGTACAAGAACTTATAAAAAATATAAAAAATAGTAAATACCAATTAATAGTAAAACCACATCCATTAGATAAGACAAAAATAAATTTTAACTATAAGGTCAATCAAAAATATAATACATATGACTTACTAAAAATAGCTGACTACATAATAACAGATTATTCAGCAGTGGCATTTGAGGCTTGTGTATTAGAAAAACCGTTGTACTTTTACGTCTATGATATTAATGAATATGAAAGAGCAAGAGGTTTAAATATAGATTTAGCTAAAGAAATGAATACTTGTGCAAGTACAAACATTAAAGAAATAATAAATAGTATAGAAAATAATAATTATGATTTCAATGAGTTAAACAAATTTAAGATAAAATATATGGGAGAAGATTACTATAATAATACAAATAAATTAGTAGACTTTATATTTAAATATTTAAGTGAGGAACCAGAAAATGAAGAAAAAAATAAAAACTTTATTCATGAACATAGCAAAGAAAAACTTAGTGTTTAGAAAAATAATTAGAAGAGCTTTATATATTATTAGATATGTAAGATACAAAGTAAGAGGATTTGGACAAAAGATAGATGATAAACTAATATTATTTAGTACATTTAATGGCAAGTCATATTCAGATAGTCCTAAAGCAGTATATTTATATTTATTAAACAATGATAAATATAAAGATTATAAATTTATATGGACATTTAAAGAGCCAGAAAATCATAATTTTTTGAAAGAAAACAAAAATACAAGTATTGTAAAACAGGAAACTAGAGAATATGAAAAATGCATGCAAAAAGCTAAATATTGGATTTTTAATTATAGAGTAGCCGATCATCAGTATCCAAAAAAAAATCAAATATATGTGCAATGTTGGCATGGAACTCCATTAAAAAAATTGGGATATGATTTAGAAAATACAGAAAATGTATTAAACTCTAAAAAAGAAATTAGGTTTAAATATAAGACAGATTCTAAAAAGATTAATTATTTCCTTTCTCCTTCTAAGTTTGCAACAGAAAAATTTATATCTGCTTGGAATTTAAAAGAAATAAAAAAAGAAGGTTGCATTATAGAAGAGGGATATCCAAGAAATGACTTTCTATATAATTATACAAAACAAGATGTTAGCAAAATAAAGGAAAAATTAAATATAAATGATATAAAAAAGAAAGTGATATTATATGCACCAACATGGAGAGACAATCAACATCAATCTGGAATTGGATATACATATAAAACAGAAGTCGATTTTGAAAAGTTACAAAAAGAATTAGGACAAGATTATATAATACTATTTAGAGCACATTATTTAGTTGCAAACGAATTTAACTTTGAAAAATATAAAGGTTTTATATATGATGTTTCTAAATTTGATGATATTAATGAATTATACATAGTGTCAGATATGCTAATAACAGATTACTCAAGTGTGTTCTTTGACTATGCAAATCTTAAAAGACCAATTATATTTTATATGTATGATTTTGAGCAATATAAAGATAGTATAAGGGGATTCTATATAGATTTAAAAAAATTACCAGGAAGTATCACTAAAACAGAGGATGAATTAATAAAAGAAATAAAAAAGATGAATAATAGTTTTAAATATAATAAAATATATGAAGAATTTAATAAAAAATACAATTATTTAGATGATGGCAACGCTACTAAGAGAAGCATAGATAAAATATTAAAATTGGAGGAAATATAATGAAAAGAGTATTAACATATGGGACATATGATTTATTACATTATGGACATATAAGATTATTGAAAAGAGCAAAGGAATTAGGAGATTATTTAATAGTTGCGTTGTCGACGGATGAATTTAATGCTGCAAAAGGGAAAAAGGCTTATCATAATTATGAAATGCGAAAAAAAATGTTAGAAGCAATTAGATATGTTGATTTAGTCATTCCTGAGAATAATTGGGAACAAAAAATCAACGATATAAAAGAATATAAAGTTGATATTACAGTAATGGGAGGAGACTGGGCTGGTAGCGACAAATTTGAATATTTAAAAGATTATTGTGAACTTGTATATCTTGATAGAACAGAAGGAATATCAACTAGTAAAATAAAGAAAGATTTAGGTTTACAGGAGCCAATAAATGGAATGAACCAAATTCCAGAATCTAAATAGTTAAATAGTAAGGAGAACAAAATGAAGGAATTTTTAAAAAAAAATAAAACAAAAATTATAACAATTATCATAATTGCAATTTTTATTTTGTGTTGTATACCTCCAGTTGATTATAATTGTAAAAACAAAATGGAAATAGTGACCCCATATGGTGATACAGAGCCATATCATCCTAAGGTACTAAATTTTGAAAAGGAGTGGCATGGGTATAAGTATTGGATGTCATATACACCTTATCCAAAAGGTGACGATAGTAAGGAGAATCCTTGCATAGCTGTAAGTAATGACTTAGTTAATTGGAAATCACCAACAGAGAAAAATGAGCCTTTGGATGTCCCAGAAGAAACAATAGAAATGAAGATATATAATTCGGATTCACATATCGTTTATAACAATGACCTAGATAGAATAGAATGCTATTGGAGATTAGTGAATGATGTTAAAAATGAAGCTGTTCTATATAGATTATATACATATGATGGCATTAATTGGTCAGAAAAAGAGATTTCTGCAATCTCTAAAGATAGACAAGAACATGATTATGTTAGCCCAGCTATTATATATGAAAATAAAACTTATAAAATGTGGTATATAGATAAAAATAATACTCTGAAATATGAAACTTCTAACGATGGACTTAATTGGTCAGAACCTATTATTATTGATTTTAAATACGAAGACAAAAAGCAGAAAACATGGCATTTAGATGTTATTAAAACAGATAAAGGGTATGAGATGATAACAGTTGCTTTTGATAAGTGGGCAAATCACAATAATATGAATTTATATTATTCGTGGTCTTGCAATGAAGTGGCAGGATGGTCTGTTGCAAAACAAATATTAAAACCTACTACTGGCACGCAATATTGGGATAATAGAGGAATCTATAGATCTTGTATGATTTATGAAAACAATACATATATAGTATTTTATAGTGGAACAAGACAAGATTTACATCACGGAATTGGTATTGTATATGGAAAAGATATAGAAAAATTAAAAAAAGTGAATACAGACTTTTCTAATGAGAAAAGCAAAGAGAAACTAATAAAATCCATAGAAAGAGAAGGAATTTTGAAATGACATTAATTGAACCTATAATTAGAAATATAAAGAAATATAAAAGTAGCGATTTTTTTAAGGCTAAGTTCTATTTTGCAAAATATTATGATAAGGGAAATATAAATGAAAAGAGTATATTAATACAAGCGTATGATGGCTCAAGTATATCTGGAAATCCATATTATATATTGGTAGAGTTATGTAAAAATTATAAATATAGTGAATATAAGAAATTTGTGGTGGCAAATAGAAGAAATTATAATAACATATTAGAAAAAATAAAAAGAGAAGAGTTGAAAAATGTAGAAGTTATTTTAATACATTCAAAAAAGTATTGTAAACTTCTTGCAGAGAGTAAATACTTAATTAATAATTCAACTTTTCCGAATTATTTCATAAAAAAAGACGGTCAAATATATATTAATACATGGCATGGGACACCACTAAAAGCAATGGGTAAAGACATAATAGATTCACCACATGAATTGGGAAATTGTCAAAGAAATTTTCTAATGTCAAATTATCTTTTATATCCTAATAAATTTACATTTGAAGTAATGAAATCAGCATATATGATAGAGAATATTTATAAAGGTAAATATATTATTTCGGGATATCCTAGAAATTCTATATTCTTTAATATAGAAAGAAGAAATACGTTAAGGAAAGAATTAGAGCTAGAGGACAAAAAAGTAATTATATATATGCCAACATGGAGAGGAACCGCAGCTGTAAAGAACAATGAACAGCAGTATGTTGATATAATGCATATGTTATTTAAATTAGATGAAAAACTAGATGAAAATACTATTATATATGTAAAAATACATAATTTAGCTAATTCAAGAATAAAATATAATTTATTTACTAAAATAAAACCATTTCCTAAAGGTTATGAAACATATGATTTTCTTAATATAGCAGATTGTTTAGTTACAGATTATTCAAGTGTTATGTTTGACTTTGCAAATACTGGAAGGAAAATTATATTGTATGCATATGACTGTGAAAAGTATACTAGAAATAGAGGTTTTTATTTAAATATAGAAAAATTGCCATTTGTTATAGTAAAAAATACGAATGATTTAGCTAGAGAATTAGAAGATGTAAATGATTACGAAAAATATGAACAATTTAAAGAGGAATATTGTGGATATGATTCAGCGAATTCTACAAGGAATTTATGCAAATTAATATTTGATAAAAAACGATCAAAAAATATGGAAATTATTGAAGGAAATAAATTTCACAATGAAAAAGACAATGTTTTAATTTTTACAGGGGCATTGCTAAAAAACGGAATTACTTCTTCATTAAAAGGGTTGATAAACAATATAGATACAGATAAAAAGAATTATTATTTGACTTTCTATAGAAATGCAATTAATAGAAACAAGAACGGATATGTTATAAGGCAATTTCCTAAGGGAATAGAATATATACCTATTCAAGGGCAGAAAACAATGAGAATATCAGAAGCTATTTGTCAGTATTTGTTTTTTAGATTGAATTTTGATAATAAATGTATAAGAAGTATCTTGGAAAAAGCATATAGAAGAGAAATAAAAAGGATATACCCAACAATAAAGTTTGATTATGTAATAGATTTTTGCGGATATGATAAACAACCAATAAACATGTTTGGATATATGGATGCAAAAAGAATTAGGTTTACTCATAGTACGATGCAAGCTGAACAAAAAATGAGAAATAATTTGCATATGCCATCAATAAAATTTGCATATAAAACATATGACGAAATAGTTGGAGTAAGAGAGGGCATGGAAAAAGAGATAAATGAATTGTTTAAGAAAATAAAACCTAAGAAAGTCTCGATTGTTCATAATTTAAATGATATAGATGGTATAATAGAAGAATCAAAAAAAGAGATAGAATTCCAAGAAAATACATATTCTAATTATGATATTAATGAGATAAACGAAATTTTGAATAATGATGATAAGATTAAATTAATAAATATAGGAAGATTTTCTAAGGAAAAAGGACAAGAACGTCTAGTTTTAGCATTTATGGAATTCCAAGCAAATAATCCAAATGCTTACTTGGTTTTAATTGGAGGACACGGACCAGAGCTAAAGAAAATAATAAATATTATTGAAGAAAATAATATAAAAAATATTATTATTATAAAGAGTATAATAAATCCATTCCCGATATTAAGAAAATGTAATTTATTTATTTTATCTTCATATTATGAAGGACTTCCAATGACAATTATGGAATCATTAATCTTAAAAAAACCAATCTTATCTACAGATATAGAAGGGCCAAAACCATTTCTTTCTCAAGGATATGCACATCTTGTTGAGAATTCGAAAGAGGGAATTTTAAAAGGAATGAATGATTATATAGTTACTGGATTTAAAGAATTAAAACGATTCAACGCAAAAGAATTTAATGATAAGGCCATTAAGGAATTTTATAAGTTATTTAAAAATTAAGAAAAAAAGGAAGATAATAAATGATAAAATTATTAATTGAAATAATAAAAGACCATATTGCATACAGAAAACAAATAAAAAAATTAGCAAAAGCAGATTTAATAAGAACATATAGAGGAGCTGCTTTAGGATGGTCATGGGCCATTATAAAACCAGCAGTAACAATATTTGTATATTGGTTTGCTTTTTCAGTAGGATTAAGAGTAAGTAGTAATGTTAATGGATATCCATATTTCCTTTGGCTAATTTCAGGTGTCGTTCCTTGGTTCTATGTTAGTGATATGATAACAGCAGGAACTGATTGTATTAGGAAATATAGTTATCTTATAACTAAAATGAAATTTCCAGTGTCTACAATTTCTACATTTGTAAATATATCTAAATTTATAATACACTTAATTTTAATATATATTGTTATAGTAATATTCAGATTATTTGGATATGCTGTAGACATTTATGTATTACAACTTCCAATTTATATGTTATTAATGTTTATATTAATGAATGGTTGGGGATTATTATCAGGACATTTAGCAGCTATGAGTAAAGATTATGGAAATTTAGTAAAAGCTTTTATAACAGCAGTCTTTTGGCTATCAGGAATAATATGGAATCCGGATACAATAAAATCGGTAACTCTTAAAAGATTTTTAAATTTAAATCCAGTAACATTTTTTGTAAATGGATTTAGAAATACATTTATAAATAAAATATGGATATGGGAGCAACCTAAAAGACTATTATATTTTGTAATATGTACAATAATAATGTACATTCTTGCATTGTGGGCATACAAAAAATTAAGAAAAGAAATACCAGATGTTTTATAAAGGAGCTAGTATGAAAGAAGAAGTAGTTATTGAATTTAAAAATGTTTGTAAAACATATAAATTATTTAAAAATAGCAAAAAAAGATTTTTTTCTATATTCAGTAAAAAAGTAAAATACACACCCAAAAAAGCGGTAGATAATGTGTCATTTCAAATTAAAAGAGGTGAATCCGTTGCTCTTTTGGGAAAAAATGGAGCAGGAAAATCTACAATATTAAAGATAATAACAGGGGTTGTATATAGTACTTCTGGAGAAGTAAATGTAAAAGGGAGAGTAAGTGCATTATTAGAGTTAACCTCTGGATTTGATCCAGAATTTACTGGAAGAGAGAATATATACTTAAAAGGACAAATCTTAGGATTAGATGATTCTGAGATAAGTAAGTTAGAACCTAAAATTGTAGAATTTGCAGAATTGGAAGAGTATATTGACCAACCCGTAAGAACGTATTCAAGCGGAATGAAGGCAAGGTTAGGATTTTCTATAAATGTAAACATAGAACCAGAAATATTAATAGTAGATGAAGCCTTAAGTGTAGGAGACGAAGCTTTTAAAAAGAAATGTATGAAAAAAATTAATGAAATAATAGAAAAGGATAATGTAACATTATTATTTGTAACGCATGCTACGGGAGTTGCAAAGGAATTTTGTAAACGTGGAATTGTAATGCAAAATGGAAAAATAATTTGCGATACTAACATTAATGAAGCTGTTGAAATATATAGTAAAACCCTAAAATAAAAAAATATATAGACAAAAGGATAAAGATGTCAAGGAGTAAAAAAGTGAAAAAAGAAATAATAAGGGCAGTTATTTTTATAGTAGTTTTAGTGATTGCATTATTAGAACTAGCCAAAATATTTGTACCAGAATCGAAACATTCAACAATAATTAGCGAATTTTATAATGAACCTAAAAATACATTAGACGTTATTTTCGTTGGGGAAAGTAGTGTATATAAAGGTGTTTCACCAATGAGAATTTGGGAAAAATATAAAATAACTAGTTATGACTATGGATCTCCAACAGCTAAATTGTATAATAATTATTATTGTATAAAAGAAGCATTAAAGTATCAAAAACCAAAAGTAATAATACTAAATACTGATCAATTATTTCATAATGAGCAAATGAAAGAAGAGTATAAAAGGCTTTTATATGATGCAATGAAATTAAACAAAAATAAAGTGGAAGCAATAATGGACCCAGTACAAAATAATTCAAGGAGTGAACAAGTATCATTTATATTTCCAATATTAAGATATCATAGTAGATGGACTGAACTAGAAGATGAGGATTTTTCAAAGAATAAGGGAAAATATGATAATATTTTTAAAGGCTATTGGTTGGTAAAAGAGATAGAACCATATAAAGGTGAAAGATATAATAAATACCAAGAAATAAGCAAAACTGAGCTTAAATATTTTAAAAAAATTGCAGACTTGTGCAAAGAAAATAATATAGAATTAATTGCTGTAGAATTTCCAAGTATACAAACGTGGAATAATAGTAAGAAAGAAAAAGTAGAACAAATAGCAAAAGATAATAATGTAAGATTTCTAGATTTACATGATGTTTTAGAGGAAATAGGTATTGATTGGAGTAAGGATACAGGTGATGAAGGATACCATTTAAATATAAGCGGTACAGAAAAAATAAGTGATTATTTAGGAAAATTCTTAAGCGATAATTATGAGTTTGAAAATTATAAAAAAGAAGAAGTTTACAAGAGCTGGGAAGAAGAACTTATTAAATACAATGAATATAAAAACAAATAATATGGTTGAAAATAAAGAACATAGAAAATATGTTCTTTATTTTTTTGTTGAATAGGAAAAAAAGAAGATTTTCCCATTCAACAAAAAATGCTATAATTGCTATTGCCTTTGAAATTTCCTCATTTTATTCTGAAACTCAAATCGGCGAGAAGAAAAGTGTGACAAAGTCACTTTTATTCCTTAAATCCGTATATATTTACGGAAAAGGTATTTTCATTTATAAAAAAATGTTATAAAATAAGCATAAAATGAATACTAATAAATAAATTTTAAAAAGAAGGAATAGAAAGTATGGACAATAAAAATATAACTGTAAACAAAATAATAGAAATATGTAATGGAAGACTACTGTCAGGTGATGGAAGTCTAGAAATAGAATCATATTCTAAAGATACAAGGACATTAAAAAAAGGAGATATGTATTTAGGAATAAGAGGCGAAAAAATAAATGGAAATGACTATGTAGAACAAGCATTCATAAATGGTGCGATAGGATGTATTATAGATGAAAATGTGGATACAGAAATATTAAATAGGTATAAAGAAAAAGTAGTTATAAAAGTAGATGATACGATAAAAGCAATTCAAGAATTAGCAAAATATAAAAGAAGTTTATACAATGTGCCAGTAATTGCAGTAACAGGAAGTGTGGGAAAAACTAGTACAAAGGATATTATAGCAAATGTATTGGAACAAAAATTCAAAGTATTAAAAACAGAAGGAAATATGAACAATCATATAGGGTTGCCAATGACATTGCTTAAATTAAAAGACCATACAGCAGTTGTTGTAGAAATGGGAATGAATCATTTTGGGGAAATAAGCTTATTAACAAATATTGCAAAACCAACTGGATGTGTAATAACAAACATAGGAACATCTCATATTGGAAATTTAGGATCTAGAGAAAATATATTAAAAGCAAAATTAGAAATACTAGAAGGACTAGATAAAAGCGGATTTGTATTAATAAACAATGATAATGATTTGCTACATGAATGGGCAAAAGAAGAAAAGAAATATAAAATATATACATATGGATTAGAAAATAATAGTATATATATGGCGAAAAAAATTACTATATTAGAAAATAGTAGCAATTTTGAAATAAATGGAATAAAAGGAAATGTACCAGTAGGAGGAATTCATTTTGTATATAATGCTACTTGTGCGTTCGCTATTGGAGACATATTAAATGTAGAAAAAGAAAAAATAATAAAAGGAATTTCAGAGTTTAAATTAACAGCAAAGAGAATGGAAATAGAAACTATAAAGAATAATATAAAAGTGATTAATGATAGCTATAATGCAAGCTATGATTCAATGAAGGCTGCATTAGAAGTTATGCAAAACACTGAAGCACCAAGAAAAATTGCAATTCTTGGGGATATGCTTGAATTAGGTGAATACTCAAAGGAATTACATGAAAAAGTTGGAGAACAAGTAGTAAAAAATAAAATTGATGTATTAATTACTATTGGAAAAAATGCAAAAAATATATCTAATAAAGCAAGAGAATTAGGAATGGATACAATATATGTTTTTGACAGTGTAAATGAAGCTATTTTAAATATAGAAAAAATAATAAAAAGCAAGGATTTAGTTTTATTAAAAGCTTCAAATTCTATGAATTTTAGTAAAATATTAGATGAATTGAAAAGAAGTTAATTTGGAAAGGAATGATACTATGAGTAAAATAAAAGTAGGAGTTGTATTTGGTGGGATGTCAACAGAACATGATGTATCAATAGTTTCAGGAACATCTGTTGCAAAAAAGCTTAATGATAAAAAATATGAAGTTTATCCAATATATATAGATAATAATGGCGGATGGCATAAATGTCTAGATATATCTAAGAAATACGAAGTAGGAGACAAAATAGAAAACATTCAGAAAATAGAAAATATAATTGAATATTTAAAAGAAATGGATGTTATTTTTCCTGTACTACATGGTTTGTATGGAGAAGATGGGACAATACAAGGTTTGTTTGAACTGTTAAAAAAACCATATGTTGGCTGTAAAGTTATGGGATCTTCAATTGCTATGGATAAAATATATGCAAAAATTATTTTTGACAAGGCTAAAATTAAACAAGCAAAGTATGAATATGTAAAAAAAGATAAAAACGAATACATTTACGTTAATAAAGATTTTAATGAAACTAAAAAAGACTTAAAAGAAATATGTAAAATAATAGAAAAAAATATAGAATATCCAATGTTTATAAAACCATCTAATTCTGGATCATCTGTTGGGATAAATAAAGCAGAAAATATAGAAGAATTAGAAGAATACATAGAATATGCTTCAAGATTTGATAGGAAAATAGTAATAGAAGAAACACTAGTAGGAAGAGAAATAGAATGTTCTGTTTTAGGTAATGAAGATGTAAAAGCTTCTTGTATAGGTGAAATTTTGCCAGCAGAAAATTTTTATACATTTGATGCAAAATATAAAAATTCAGAATCTAAACTTAATATTCCAGCACAGATAAGTAAAGACCTTACAGATAGAGTTAGAGAAACTGCAATAAAAGCTTTTAAAGCAATTGATGGAAAAGGTTTTGCAAGAGTTGACTTCTTTGTTAATGATAAGACAAATGAAATTTATATAAATGAAATAAATACTTTACCAGGCTTTACAGAGATTAGCATGTACCCAAAATTATGGGAGCAAGTTGGAGTAGACTATTCTGAATTATTAGATAAATTAATAAACTTGGCATTAGAAAATTAGTAAGAGGAGTATAAAATGGAATTAAAAGAAATACAAGAATATGTAAAAAAACAATTGTCAGAAAAAAGATATAATCACAGTGTAGGAGTAATGGAAAGATCAGAGGAACTTGCAAAAATGTATGGAGCAGATGTAGAAACAGCAAAAAAAATAGGTATAGCTCATGATGTTGCAAAAGAAATAAGTGAAGAAGACAAATTAAAATATGTAAAGGATAATAATATAAAAATAGACGAAGTAGAAAGAAAAAATACTACACTTCTTCATGCTAAAATAGGAAAAGATATTGCAATAAAAAAATTTGGATTTTCTGAAAGCATGGGACAAGCAATAGCAAATCATACAACAGGAAATAAAGATATGGATATATACTCTAAAATATTGTTTATTGCAGATAGAACGAGCAAAGAAAGAAATTTTGATGATATAGAATATATAATAAATTTAGCAAAAAAAGATATTAACGAAGCGGTATTATATATATTAGATAAAAAAATAGAATTACAAGTAAAGAAAAGAGCATTAATCCACTTAAATGGAATAATAGCAAGGAATTATTTGTTAGAAGAAATGTAAACGATTCTAGGGACTGTCCCTCTTTTGTTAAGCAACAAAAGGGGACTGTCCTGAATCGTAATTAAGGAGGAATACTAATGAGATTTATACATATGGCAGATGTACACTTTGATAGTCCATTTACAGTTTTGGCTTCAAGGAATAATTTAGCTAATATTAGAAGATTAGAGCAAAGAGAAGCATTTAAAAAAACAATTGAATATATAAAAGTAGAGAAAATCCCCTTTTTATTTATATCAGGGGATTTATATGAGCAAGAATATATTAGAGAAAGCACAATAGAATATATAAATAATTTATTTAAAACAATACCAGAAACAAGAATTTTTATCTCTCCTGGAAACCACGATCCATTTTTAAGCAATTCTTTTTATAATACATTTAATTGGAATAAAAACGTAACTATATTTAATTCAGAAATTAAAATTATAGAAGCAGAAGAAGCGGATATATATGGATTTGGATTTACAGATTTTTATTGTGAAAATTCAAGAATTGGAGAAATAAAATTAAAAAATAAAAATAAAATTAATATATTAATTACTCATGGTGCATTAGATGCTAGTAAAACCTTAGATATGCAATATAATCCATTAAATAGTAATAAATTAAAAGAAATAGGTTTTGACTATATTGCATTAGGACATATACACAAAGCAAATTACGAAAATAATAGAAATAATTTTATATATCCAGGTTCTCTAATTTCTTTTGGATTTGATGAATTAGGTGAGCACGGATTTTTGGATATAAAAATAAATAAAAATAATTCAGAAATAAAAAATAAAATAGAAGAAAATAAAATAAATAATTTAGAAATAAAAAATAAAATAAATAATTTGGAAGAAAAAAATTATGAAAAAGATAAAATAGAAATAAAATTTTTAAGAGCAGACGAAAGAAAATTTGAAGAAGAAAGCATAGACATTTCTTCTATAAAATCTGAAGAAGAATTGATAGAAAAATTGGATGAAATGAATTTGGAAGAAGAAAACTTTTATAAGATAATACTAAAAGGGACAAAAAAAATAGAATTGAACGAAACAAGAATATGTAAACTAATACAAAAAGATATGATCTTAAAAGTGAGGGATAAAACAGAAACAGGATACAATATTGACAATTTGGCTATGCAAAAAAATCTAAAAGGTATGTTTGTGAAGAACCTACTTGAAAAACTAAAATCTGATCCACAGGAAGAAGATAGTATAAAAAAAGCTATGGAAATAGGACTTAAATTATTTGAGTAAAACTTAACTTTAAAGTAAAAAAATGAGTAAAAAATTAGGCTGAAATTGGCTGTGGATAACCTAAGAAAAGCATGGGAAATACAGCTGTAAAACGATAATATTAGTAGAGTGAATAGAAAGAAGCCAAGAGTGCAAGAATGCCAAAAAACACACATAATATTATGTGAACAATCGAAGGCATCCAAGAAAGGCATGCTGAGAAACAAGTAAATTTTTAATTGATAATTAAAAGAAAATTTAGAAAGTATGATATAAAAACAAGTAAAAAAATATGGAAAGATTAACTAAGACAAAGTGACGAAAATTATGTAAAGAACAAAACAGATAGAATTTATGTAAATAAAACAAAAGGCAAAAAAAGGAAATGAAAAAACAAGTAAGTAGAAAATTTATAAAGCAAAAAATACAATAAAAAATTGACAAATTGTAAAATGATGTTTTAGAAAAATTAAAAAAATGAATAGAAAACCCAAAACGAAAAATTGACTAAAAAACAAAAAATGAAATTGTAATATATAAAAACTAATCAAAAAAATTGTGTAGGTGAAATATATAAAACAAAAAATAATTTTTAAAAAAATAAAATTAAAAATAAATATTTTAAAAAATAAAAAAAATAAATAAAGAATTAATAATAAAATAATTTAAAAATAAATATTAAAATAAATAATAAAAATTAATTAAAAAAATAATAACATACTAAAAATAAAAAATGAGGTGATTTTTTGAAAATAGATTTTTTAAAAATAAATGGATTTGGAAAAATTAAAAATAAAGAAATTAATTTAGAAAAAAATATTAATTTAATTTATGGAAAAAATGAATCTGGTAAAAGTACTTTATTAAAATTTATAGATGGAATGCTTTATGGTATTTCAAAAAATAAAAATGGAAAAGACATATCTGATTATGATAAATATAAACCTTGGAACACAGAGGAATTTTCAGGGAAAATAAATTATACTTTAGATAATGGAAATAAATATGAAGTTTTTAGAGAATTTTCTAAAAAAAATCCTAAAATATATAATAGTAATTTAGAAGAAATATCTAAGCAATATAATATTGATAAAAATAAAGGAAATCAATTTTTTTATGATCAAACAAAAATAGATGAAACATTATTTTTAAGTACAAATATTGTAGAACAAAATGAAAGTGTTTTAGATAGCAATAGTCAAAATCTATTAACTCAAAAAATAGCAAATATATTATCATCAGGAGAAGATAATGTATCATATAAAAAAGTAATGGAAAAATTATCCAAAAAATTAATTGAAGAAGTTGGAACAGAAAGAACTGTTGGAAGGCCTATAAATGAAGTTACGGAGAAAATAAAAGAAATAAAATTAAAAAAAGAAGAACTAAATAATTGCTCTAGTATTAATGAAGAAATAAAAGAAAATAAAAAATATATTTTACAGGAAATAAAAAATATAGAAAATGAAATTAATTTAAATAAGGATATAAAAATATCAAGAGAAAACGAAGAAAAAGAAAAAGAGAAAATAAATATTAAAGAAAAAATAAATTTAGACTATGAGGAAAAAATAAATAATTTAAAAAACAAATTAAATAATAAAAAAGAAGCAAAAACTAACAATAAATTAAATAGAATAAATTTAATTATAATTTTAATATTAATTTTATTAAATATTTTAATTAATTTTATTAATATTTCTAAAATAATAGAAAAAATTATTATATATACCACAATTATTTATTTGATTTTAAATTTAGTAAGATATTTAAAAAATAAATATAATAAAAATAAAATTGAAAAGAAAGAAAATATAGAAAAAATAAAAAACGAAAAAGAAATAGAAATTTTAGAAGAAAATAAAAAAAATAATATAGATGAAATAAATAAAATAGAAAAAGAAATTAATGATGAAAATAGTAAACAACTGGAAAAAATAATCAATAAATATGAAAAACAATTTAATAAAGCAGAAATACAAAAATTATTTTATTTAGATTTAAATAGTATGGAAAAGCAAATAGAATTATTAAATAGAGAATATAATAATAAAAAAATAGAATTAAATACAATTAATATTAAGGAAAGTGAAAACAATATTAAAATACAAAATAAACTTGAATATGAAGAACAACTAGAATATTATCAAGAACAGAAAACAGAAATAGAAAAATTAGAAACAAGTATAAAAATAGCAAAAGATGCATTAGAACAAGCATATTCAGAAATGAAAAATGAAGTTACACCTAAATTTACAAAAGATTTATCTAATTTGATAGAAAAAATTTCCAACAATAAATATAAAAATGCAAAGTTTGATAGTGAATATGGTCTTAGAGTAGAAATGGAAAATGGAGAATATATGGACTGCAATAGGCTAAGTATAGGAACAATAGATCAATTATATTTATCTCTTAGGTTATCTGCAATGAATGAAATAACAGAAGAAACCCTGCCAATAATTTTAGATGAAGCCTTTGCTTATTATGATAGTGAAAGATTAGAAAATATTCTAAAATATATTTATGATAATTATAAAAATAATCAAGTCCTAATTTTTACATGTACAAACAGAGAAAAACAAATTTTAGATAAATTAAATATGGAATATAACGTAGTTAACTTATAAATTGGGATTTGTATGAGGGTGGATTTTGGGGACTGGACTGAATTCATCCCGAAGTGCGAGGTGTAAGGTTGGAGGTGGGATTTGTAGGGGCGTATTGCATACGCCCAAAAATAAATTTATTGCAAACATTGTAGGGGCGTGCCCTGTGTCCGCCCAAAAACGCAAAACGCATTGCATTTACGATTCAGGACAGTCCCCTTTTGTCATTCAACAAAAGAAGGACAGTCCCTAGAATCGTTCACACAAATTCCAATTTATATCCGTTTAAAGTTGAAAAAACTTTAATAGTTGTGTATAATAATGTAGTTAGATTAAATAAAGAGGAGATATGTATGTTTCAAAAATTAGAAGACGTAGAGAAGAGATATGAGGAACTTAATAAAAAAATAAGTGATCCAGAAGTTATTGCAAGACAAAGTGAATGGCAAAAGTGTATGAAAGAACACGCTTTAATTTCAGATGTTGCAGAAAAATATAAAGAATATAAAAAAGTAAAAGCAGATATGGAAGAAGCAAAGGAAATGATGAATGATAAAGAGCTAAAAGAACTTGCAGAAATGGAATATCAAGAGGCAAAAGAAAAACTTCCAAAAATAGAAGAAGAATTGAAGTTTTTATTAATACCTAAAGATCCAGATGATGATAAAAATATAATATGTGAAATAAGAGCTGGAGCAGGAGGAGAAGAAGCAGCATTATTTGCAGGAACATTATTTAGAATGTATTCAATGTATGCAGAAAGAAAACATTGGAAAATAGATGTTCTTAATGAAAATGAAACAGGTCTTGGAGGATATAAAGAAGTAACATTTATGGTTACGGGAAAAGGTGCATATAGTAGATTAAAATTTGAAAGTGGAGTGCATAGAGTTCAAAGGGTTCCAGATACAGAAAGTAGTGGAAGAATTCATACATCAACAGCTACAGTTGCAGTATTACCTGTTGTGGAAGATGTAGAAATAGAAATAAACCCAGCAGATGTAAAAATGGAAGTGTTTAGAGCATCAGGAGCTGGAGGACAACATGTTAACAAAACATCTTCAGCAGTAAGATTGATACACGAACCTACAGGAATAGTAGCAGAATGTCAAACAGAAAGATCTCAAACTCAAAATAGAGAGTATGCAATGAGGCTATTAAAATCTAGAATATATGAGCAAGAGAAAGCAAAACAAGATGCTGAGCTTGCAAACGAAAGAAAATCACAAGTAGGAAGTGGGGATAGAAGCGAAAAAATTAGAACATATAATTACCCACAAGGTAGAATTACAGATCATAGAATAGGAATGAGCATATATCAAATGGAGAATTTCCTAAATGGAGATTTAGATGAAATGATAAATAACTTAATTGCAGCTGATAGAGCAGAAAAATTAAAAGGAGATTCTTAAAACAAGAGTAAGTAATAATGAGAAAATCAAACTTTATTAAAATTTTTGTAAAAAAGGTAGCCCTAATGAAAAAAGAATTAGGACTACCTTTTTTTATTACAGCAAGATTACGAAAATATGACAAAAATGTAACATTACTATTGACTTTTTTTGCAAAATATAATATTCTAATACCAACGAAAAATTTACTAATTAAATGGAGGAATTTGTCTTGGCTATCGGAGATATAATAGTAGGTATTGACATAGGAACTTCCAAGGTAAATGCTGTAGTAGGAGAAGTAAATAATTTCAATCAGGTGGAGATTATTGCTACAAGCGAATGTAAATGCTTTGGGATGAAAAAGTCAAAGATTACAGATGAAGAAGAAGTAATAGCAGCAATTTCTAAAACTATTGCAGAAGTTGAAGAGTTTGCAAATATAAAAATACATTCAGCATATGTTACAATACCAGGTAAATATATAACGATTGTACAAAATAGTATTGTAAAAGAAGCAAAAGATAAGTATGCAGGAATTTCAACAAAAGATGTAACATCAGCAATAATGCAGGTAAAAGACATAGATATTCCAGATGACAAAGTTTTAATAGATATAGTAGCAAATGAATTTTCTCTAGATAATGGAAGAATAATAGATGATCCAGTAGGCAGCTTAAGTTCTACATTTACAGTAAAAGGACAAGTTGTTTTAGCAGATAAAGCGTATGTAAAACAATTAACTAGTATATTTAAAAAGGCAAATATAGAAATAGATGGAATAGTTTCAAATGTTTTAGCAGAAAGACAATTAATATTAGATAAAAATGAATTAAAAGATAATGTTATGATTTTGGATATTGGAGCAGGAAATACTGACATAGGTGTGTTTGAAGGAGAATCTTTTATCTATAATAATACAATTCCACTAGGTGGAGATAACATTACAGCTGATATAGCTTATGTCTTTAATATAAGCGAAGAAGAAGCAGATAGACTAAAAAAACAATATGGACTAGCTTTGAAATCTTTTATAGATAACGATACAGATATAATATTAAATACATATAAGGGCGAAGAAAGAACAAAAACAATAAAAAGCTCTGAATTAATAGAAGTAATAGAAGCAAGAGTGGAAGAAATATTTTCTTTAGTAAATAAAAGTATTTCTAATGAGGGAATAAAATCAAATATAAATAATGTAATTTTAACAGGACAAGGAATTACAAATATAAATAAAAGTGATGTTGCAGGAAAAATTACATTAAATATTCCAGTAAAAATATCAACTGGAAGGCTAATAAGTACAATAAAGCCAAACTTTAGATCAAGTTATGCTTTGGTAAAATATGTAGCATCAAGACCTTATGCAAAAACAGTCTCTAGCAGTATTGATACTAGATCAGAGGAAAGTTTCTTTAAAACAATTATGGAAAGAATAAAAGAATTTTTCTATTCATAAAGCTTAAATGCTAAGCAAACCATAAATAAGTTATAAATTTTTTTAAATAAATGTAATATTTGGAATAATGTGATATAATTAGTGAACTATTAATTCCAAAACTCAAAATTAAGAAGGAGGATTAAACAAAATGATGGACACAGATTATGAAGAAAACAATTATATGATGGATGGCACAGCAACAATAAAAGTTATTGGTGTTGGAGGTGCTGGTAATAATGCTATAAATAGAATGATTGAATCGGGAATAAAAAATGTTGAATTTATAGCAGTTAATACAGATAGACAAGCACTTCAATTATCAAAAGCAAGTTCAAGAATTCAAATAGGTGAAAAATTAACAAGAGGTTTAGGAGCAGGAGCTAATCCAGATATTGGTATGCAAGCTGCTGAAGAAAGTAAAGCAGAAATAGCAGAAGTATTAAGAGGAGCAGATATGGTGTTCGTTACAGCCGGAATGGGTGGAGGAACAGGAACAGGTGCAGCTCCAATAGTAGCAGCTGCTGCAAAAGAACTTGGAATTTTAACAATAGGTGTTGTAACAAAACCATTTACATTTGAAGGCAAAAAAAGACTTAATCAAGCTGAAAAAGGAATTGCTAATTTAAAAGAAAGAGTAGATACATTAGTTGTTATACCAAATGATAAACTATTACAAATAATAGATAGAAGAACTTCTATAGTAGAAGCTTTCAAAATGGCAGATGATGTATTAAGACAAGGTGTTCAAGGTATATCAGATTTAATTTCAGTGCCAGGATTAATAAACTTAGACTTTGCAGATGTTAAAACTGTAATGCTAAATACAGGAATGGCTCATATGGGTATTGGTAGAGCAAGTGGAGAAAATAGAGCAGAAGATGCAGCTAAACAAGCAATTCAAAGTCCATTACTAGAAACATCAATAGAAGGTGCAAGAGGAGTTATAATAAATATTACAGGTGGAAATGAATTAGGATTACAAGAAGCAAACACTGCTGCAGAACTTATTCAAAGAAGTGTAGATCCAGAAGCTAACATTATATTTGGTGTTGTTACAGATGAAACTTTAGGTGACGAAATAACAATAACAGTAATAGCTACAGGATTCGAAAAAGAACAAGAAATATCTAGCTTAGGTGTGGAAAATTTAGTAACAAATACTTGGAATAAAAAAATAAACTCTATTCCAACACCAAGTGAAAATAGAGAATCACAAGGAGATTTAGACATACCATCTTTTTTAAGAAAAAAAGGAAATAAATAGTAAAAACAATTAATAAAATAAAATTTAAAAAGAAATAATCTAATTTAGTAGATTATTTCTTTTTTTCGCCTTCACAAAATGACACATTATTTATTCAATAGGTAGTACAATATTTAGCACAGAATATAAGAATTAATTTAAAACAATAATAGAATACGAGGTGATTTATTGACCATATATATAGATATAATTTTTTTAGAAAACCTATTTATGAATTATATTATTATATATGCAACAGGAATTATAGTAAAAGCACCTATAAAGATAATAAGAACCTTTTTAGCTAGTGGTATAGGTGGAGTATATGCAATTTTATCATATATGTCTATGTTGGAAATATGTTCAAATTTATTTTTAAAAATAGCATTGTCTGTGGTTATGGTTTATATTGCATTTAATCCAAAAAATAAAAAAATATTTTTAAAACAGTTGATGATTTTTTATCTAACTTCGTTTACTTTTGGAGGAGTAGCTTTTGCACTCTTATACTTTGTAAGCCCACAAAAAATCTTAATGGAAAAAGGAGTTTTAATAGGTACATATCCAATAAAAATGGTACTGGCTGGTGGAATTGTGCGGATTCATAATAATAACAAGAGCATTTAAAAATATAAAAGGAAAGTTAACTAAAAAAGATATGCTATGTTCTCTAAAAATAATTATAAATAAAAAAAGCAAATATATAAAATCAATTATAGATACTGGAAATTTTTTAAGAGAGCCAATCAGTAAATTACCTGTTGTAGTAGTGGAAAAAAGAGCACTAGAAAAAGTAATACCAGAATATGTTTTAGATAACTTAGATAAAATTATAAATGGTCAAGAAGTAGATTTACAAGACTATGTAGCAAAAGTAAGGTTAATTCCATTTTCTTCTCTTGGAAAAGAAAATGGAATGTTGCTTGGAATAAAAGCAGATGCAATATTAGTAGAAACAGATGAAAAAAGCATAGTTTTAAGCAATGCAATTATAGGTATCTATAATGGGATTTTAAACAAAATGGGTAAATATCAAGCTTTAATAGGACTAGATATAATAGAAGGTGATGAAAAAGTAAATGAATATGTGAAAAGCTATACAGCATAAAAAAATAAAAAATTAGGAGGGAAATACTTATGAATATATTGGAGATATTAAGAATTAAGCTTAATACAATTTACGTTAAATATTTAAATAATGAGGAAATTGAAAAATTTCCAATATACTATATAGGAGGAAGCCAAACTTTACCGCCTCCATTAGATGCAAATGAGGAGGATGAATATTTAAAAAGATTAGATAATAATGATGTAGAAGCAAGACAAATATTAGTAGAAAGAAATTTGAGATTAGTTGTATATATTGCAAAAAAATTTGAAAATACAGGAGTTGGAATAGAAGACTTAATATCAATAGGAACAATTGGGTTAATGAAAGCAATTAACACATTTAACACAGGAAAAAATATTAAACTTGCAACATATGCTTCAAGGTGTATAGAAAACGAAATATTAATGTATTTAAGAAGAAGCAATAGAATAAAAGGGGAAATTTCAATAGATGAACCATTAAATCAAGATGGAGATGGAAATGAGTTATTATTATCAGATATATTAGGTACAGAGCCGGATATTACATCTAGAGGTTTAGAAGATGAGGTCGATAAAGTATTATTGAAAGCATCTATAGAAAAATTAAGCAATAGAGAAAAAAATATAATGGAGCTTCGATTTGGATTTATTAGCGGAACTGAGAAAACACAAAAAGAGGTAGCAGACATGCTACGGAATTTCACAAAGTTACATATCAAGGTTAGAAAAGAAAATAATGAATAAAATGAAAAAAGATATATTAAGCAAAACAGGATAGAGTTTTGCTCTATCCTTCTTCTAAATCAAGTACATTTTCCATACTAGAAACTTCTGTGAAAATAGAATTTATATTTACGTCTTTGTGATATCTAAAAATCAAGCTTAAATCTGCCAAATCTTCTTCATTCGGCTTACCTGTTTTGATTTTTTTAATATTAATATCATTTTTATCAAGGATTTTTTGTATAGCTGGTAAAGTATCCTGAATATTTTTTACTGTTAAATCTAAAGAAACATTAGTAAAATGATCTAATGATTCAAATAAATTATGAGAGTGAGAAAGTATTGCATATACAATTACAGTAGAAATAATTCCACCTATGTAAAAACCAGATCCTATGCTAAGACCGATACAAGTTGTAGCAAGTAAACTAGAAGCAGTAGTTAATCCCTTTACATTAAATCCATCTCTTAAAATAGTACCAGCGCCTATAAAACCTATACCAGAAAGTAACTGAGCCGGAATTCTAGATGCATCAACCGAATATTTATAACTTAAATATTCACCACAAAGCATAATAAGTACAGCACTAATACCAATTAAAGAATGAGTTTTAAATCCAGCTGGTTTATTAACAGATTCTCTTTCTGCACCAATAAATCCTGCTAATAGAAATCCTAAAATAAGCCTAATTATAGCTTCGAACCAAAATGTTGAAATTAAGTTTTGTAAAAATTGCATGTTCCCTCCTAAAAAAGTATTATATAAATATTATAATTTAATAATAGTATAAATTAAAGAAAAAATTAAAAATTAATTAAAATATTTACTTATTTCTTCTAAATTACAAAAATTATTTTGTCTAAAAACCTCATAAGCCACAATAGCCACCGAATTAGATAAATTAAGAGAACGTAGAGTTTCTCTCATAGGAATTCTTATGGTATTTTCTAAATGTTTCTTTAACAAGCTTTCAGGAAGACCTTTAGTTTCTTTTCCAAATAAAAGAAAAACTTCATCTAATTTAGAATAATCAACATCAGAATAACAATGTTGGCCCTTTGTTGTAACTAAAAACATATTATTATTTACTGGATATTTTTTCAAGAAATCAGATAAAGAATTATGCTCTTCTATATCTAATTTATCCCAATAATCAAGACCAGCTCTTTTTACATATTTATCAGAAATCTCAAAACCAAGAGGTCTTACTAAATGCAATTTTGCACCAATTGCAGCACAAGTTCTTGCAATGTTTCCTGTATTTTGAGGTATTTCTGGTTCTACTAAGACAATATTTAAATTCATAATAATCCCTTCCTTAAAAAAACTGAATATAATTATAGCATAGAATTAGAAAACAGTAAAATAAATTGTAATTTGTGAAATGGATGTGTGAGGTGTGCAGTGAGAGGTGGGATTTGTAGGGGCGTATTGCATACGCCCAAAAACGAATTTGTTGCAAATGTTGTAGGGGTTGCCGTCCTCGGCGACCCGCAATCGTAAAATTAGCAAAAAATATATTGCACATGTGATTTAAAAATTATGATGATTGTAGGGGCAGGCCCTGTGTCTGCCCAAAATTTACAATTATTTTTTTATGATTTTCGGGCGAGTACGGAGCACCGCCCCTGCAACGTTTGTAATAGATTACATTTACGATTCAGGACAGTCCCCTTTTGTTATCCAACAAAAGAGGGACAGTCCCTAGAATCGTTCACACAAATTCCAATTTATTTGACTTTTATATGTTGAAATGCTAAACTAATGTTTAATAGCAAGGAAGGAATTTAATGAAGAATCAAAAGAAAATAAAAATAATAAAAATAACATTAACAGCCGTAATATTAATAACACTTGCAATATTTTTTTGGAAAATTGCTCCGTTTATGAAAGATTTGTCTACAACAGAAGGTCAGATTGCTTTTAGAAATAAAATAAATAGCATGGGATTTTTAGGACTGCTATTATTATTTAGTTTGCAAGTATTGCAAATATTGTTGGTAGTATTGCCAGGAGAACCTTTTGAGGTGCTTGCAGGAATGTGTTATGGCACATGGGGTGGCTGGCTATTTATAACTTTATCTGTACTTATTACTACAATAATAATATTTTTTTCTGTAAGAAAATTAGGAAAAAAATATTTATACAATTTTTTTAAAAAAGAAAAAGTAGAAAAAATAATGAATAGTAAATTATTAAAAAATGAAGCTAATTTGGAAATGGTTTTATGTTTAATATTTTTGCTTCCAGGAACTCCGAAAGATTTATTTGTGTATATAGGTGGACTATTACCAGTAAAACCATTAAGGTTTATATTAATAGCAACACTTGTAAGATTTCCATCAGTAATTACTTCTACAATGGTAGGAGCAAATATTACAAAAGGAAATTGGAAAATAAGTTTATTAATATATTTACTTACATTTGTAGCAGTTGCAATTTCTATGGTAATACTTAAAATAAAAGATAAAAATAAAGAGATAATAGAAATTATAAAATAGGGTACAAAAAAAGGACTAAAAAAGTCCTTTTTTTCTATGCTCTATTTTAATAGTTTATTCATATTAAACATAAATATAATGCTTTCTATTATATCCATAATAGAATAAGAAATTAATATAATTCCTAATGTAACTAATATTGTACCAGGTGCAACCATTATATAAATACCAGCAATAAGTATTAAAACAGATAGAAGTAAACTTAAAAACCAATAACTAGTATTAGTACCTTTAAGCCTTACAGAAAGGTCTAACCTTGAAATTCCACTTAGTATTATCCATATTCCAATAATAATTCTAAAGAAAGAAGCAATAGCAGCCCCACTAACCATTACAAGAATTCCTAAGATAATACATAATGTTCCATATATAAGTCTATAATCATAAAACAAATAATCTCCTTTTGAAGTAAAATAAGAAATTATCTTAACAATACCTGTTGCAATAAGCAATGCACCAATAATGTAAGAAATTGCATTAACAATACCCTCAGGATTTACAACAAGTAAAATTCCTAAAAGTAAGAACACTATCGAAGACAATATAGATGTAAAACCAGCTTTTTTAAATAAATCTTTCATTTTTCTCCCTCCAATCACGAAGATTATATCACCATTTAAAAATAAAAACAATGGGGGAAAAAGGGGACAGTCCCCTTTTTCCCTGAGATTACAAAAGTTGATTTTTTTCGAGTTTTATTGTATAGTATTGTGCGAGGTTGATATTAATGAAAATTTTGATAGTTATAGATCAATTTGATGATGCCAATAACGGTACAACAATTTCTGCAAAAAGGTTTGCAGAGGGACTAATGAACTTAGGGCATGAGGTATATGTTGTAAGTACAGGAAAACCTGCAGAAAATAAATATGTAGTTAAAAAATTGCCACTACCTATAATAGTTTCTAAAATAATAAAATCTCAAGGAATGACATTCGCTGTTCCAAATAAAGAGGTGTTAGAAGAAGCTATTTCAAAAGTTGATGTGGTTCATTTTTATATGCCATTTTTCTTATCTTATGAGGCATTAGAAATAGCAGAAAAATTAGGGACACCACGTACAGCTGCTTTTCATGTACAACCAGAGAATATTACATACACAATAGGCCTTGGAAAGAACACAAAAGTTAATGATAAAATATATAGCTTTTTTAGAGATAAGTTTTTCAATAAATTTAAACATATTCATTGCCCTAGTAATTTTATAGCAAATGAATTAAAGGAACATGGATATACTGCTAAAACATATGTAATATCAAATGGAGTAGGATCAGAGTTTAAATATAGAAAGAATGAAAAAAGTCCTGAATTTAAAGATAAATTTGTAATTACAATGATAGGAAGATTATCAAATGAAAAAAGACAGGATTTAATATTTGAAGCAATTTCTAAATCAAAATATAGTGATAAAATTCAACTAGTACTTGCAGGAAAGGGACCAAAATATAATAAATATAAAAAATTAGGAGAAAAATTAGTAAATGAACCAGTAATAAGCTTTTTTGATAAAGAGCACTTATTAGAATTACTTGGGATGACAGACCTTTATATACATTCAGCAGATGCAGAGATAGAAGCAATATCTTGTATAGAAGCATTTGCATGTGGAATAGTTCCTATAATTGCAAACAGTCCAAAATCTGCAACTCCTCAATTTGCACTAGATGACAGAAGTTTATTTGAAGCAGGAAACAGTGATGATTTAGCTAAAAAAATTGATTATTGGATTGAAAATGAAGCCGAAAGAAAACAAATGGAAACAAAATATGCAGAACATGCAAATGAGTATAGAATAGAAAAGAGCATGAAAAAAATAGAAGGAATGTTTGAAGATGCAATTAGAGAATATAGCAAGAATTAGAAGCTTAAATTAAAGTCCGGAACATATTCTTCCTCATGACTTCCTAATTCTTGAATATATCCATTTTGTAAATCTAGAGAATATAAGTAGTTTAAAACTTCCTTATATTCTTTTTTATTTAATTTTCTGTTTATTAAAGAATCATTTTTTGCTTTATAAGTTGGAAAATACTGAGCCATAACGCTTACATATATATCTTTTGGCATATTTTCATTAATCCATTTTAAAATATTTTTTGTATTTTGAATATGATTTGGAAGAACTAAATGACGAATAATAACTCCTTTTTGAATAATACCATTATCATCAAAAATAGCATTTCCAACTTGTGAGTACATTTCTTTTATAGCATTTGTTGCGACCTCAAAATAATTATCAACATTAGAATATTTTTTAGACAATTCATTTGTGTAATATTTTAAATCAGGTAAATAAACATCAATATATCCATTTAACATTTTTATTGTTTCTACATTTTCATATCCATTAGAATTATATATAATTGGAATTTTTAAACCATTTTTTCTTGCAAGTTTAATTGCACCAATTATTTGGTACACATACATTGTAGGTGTTACTAAATTTATATTGTGAGCACCTTTTTCTTGTTGTCTAATAAAAATATCAGCAAGATTTTGTATAGTAATTCCTTTACCTTTTCCGTTCTTGACTAATTTCATAGTTTTGGCAATATATACAATTCAAATTGCAATTAGTAAAAAACACTGTTCCAGAGCCATTTGTACCACTAATACATGGTTCTTCAAACATATGCAAAGATGCAAGTGCAATCTTTAATGTATTATCACACTTACATCTACCTTTTTTTCCTTCTAATCTATTAACTTTACAATTATGTGGGCATAGAGTACAACTATTTAACATCTTTTAGTCCTTCTTTAAATATATTGATTGTGATGGGTACGCAAGACCTATTTGTGCTTGATTTACCATATCTAATAAAGTGTAATTTATTTCTTCTTTGAATTTTAAATAATCGACATATTCTAGAGCATTAGTCTTTAAATCAATTGATAAATCAATTCCATCAGCAGAAATTTTTTCAAAAAATACTTTTACAGTTTCATTAATAATTTGTGGATGTGTTGTTAAAGCTAATTTTATATTTTCTGTTAATTGTGATACTTTTTCTAAAGGAGTATCTAATTCAAGTGTAAGTACAGTAAAAAATCTTCTAGTATCTCTTTTAGATGAATTTATAATATTATTATCTGTTAAAATACTGTTTGGAAGAACTATAACTTGATTATCTGCATTTCTTATTCTTGTTGTTCTAAAAGTAATATCCTCCACAGTTCCAGAAAGCTCACCAACAGTAATGTAATCACCTATTTCAAAAGGTCTATCAGATATTATAGAGATACCTGCTAAAAAGCTTTTTGCAATATCTTGAGCAGCAAGTGCTATTACAACACTACTAATTCCAAGACCTGTTGCTAAACCACCCAAGTTATAACCAAGTTCAGTAATTAGGATAAAGCCGGCTATTATATAAATTAATGCCTTGGCAACTTTGCTAAAAAAGTTAATTGTTGTGTCATTTCCATTAAAGTTAAGTTTTTCGCGTAATTTAGCAAATGATTCAGAATTTGAATTAAACAAATTAGAAAACCCTTTTGTAGCAAGCAATATAACACATATTTTAAATACTTTGGTTATAATAGCAAAAACATCTGTTGGTAATTTCAAAACCATAAATCCAATATATATTCCTAAAATAATGAAGAAAGATTTTAGTGGTTTATAAAATCCGTTATTTTTAATTTTATTTTTATCTTTAACTTTAAATTTAAACATCTTTACTATGATATATGCAAGAGACGAGCTTATTATTTTAAAAATTACAATAATTGCTAGTCCTATTCCAATATCTATTGCATTTTCCATAGTAAGACTTTTAAAAAAATCTAATATTTCATTTAAAAATTTCATATTTATCACCAGAATTATATTATCATATATAGCGCTAATTTGCAATAATTAAGGTATGATAGAGCTTTTAACCTTAATTTTAAAACTAAATTCCAGCGAAAGGCAAAATGGAATTTAGTTTTGGAAAAATTTGATATAATAGATGTTA
>CAKPJM010000002.1 GCA_934162625.1 uncultured Clostridia bacterium | reverse complement strand
AATCCATTCGCAACGTTTTTTCCATTTTTAATATTTTAATTTTTCAGAAAGCGATTTACTCACACAAATTACAATTTGTTCTTATCATTTTTCAGTATGTATTGAATATAATTATTATATATTTTATATAAGTAGGAGATTTTATGGGTACAAAAGGGTTAGATTTTAAACATAAAGAAGTTGTTAATATTGTAGATGGTAAAAGGCTTGGTTTTGTTCAGGATGTTACAGCTGATTTAAATAGCGGCGTTATAACCTCAATTATTGTTCCTGGAAATTCCAAATTATTTAATGTATTTTCTGGAAATAATGATATAGTAATCCCTTGGCAAAATATAAAATGTATTGGAGAAGATATTATTTTAGTAGAAATATAAAATTTCACAACAAAGCTACTTTAATTCATCCCTTGTTCTCGCCGATTTGAGTTTCCGAATAAAATGAGGAAATCTCAAAGGCAATAACAATATAGCATATTAAAAATTAAGAAGCGTTTTTCTTCGCTTCTTATTTATACATTTTCTTTATTCTATTTATTGCACTTTTTTCTAGTCTTGATACCTGTGCTTGAGATATGCCTATCTCTTCTGCAACTTCCATCTGTGTTCTTCCATTAAAAAATCTTTTAGAAATTATAGTTTTCTCTCTACCTTTTAGTTTTTTCATAGCTTCTGTTATTGTTATATTTTCCGCCCACATTTCATCTGTATTTTTTGAATCTTTTATTTGATCCATTATATATATGCTTTCACTTCCTTCATTATATATCGGCTCTTGCAAAGATACCGGATCTTGTATTGCATCTAAACTAACAACTATTTCTTCTTTCTCTGCACCTATTTCTTTTGCAATTTCTTCTATTGTTGGTTCTTTTTGTTTTTCTTTCATTAACTTTTCTTTGGCCTGTAAAGCTTTGTATGCTAAATCTCTCATTGATCTACTTACTCTAATTGGATTATTGTCTCTTAAGTATCTTCTTATTTCTCCGAATTATCATAGGTACCGCATAAGTACTAAACTGTACATTTAATGTGATATCGAAATTATCTATTGATTTTATAAGTCCCACACATCCTATCTGAAACAAATCGTCTGCATTTTCTCCGCCTTCCATTAAATCTTTGCACAACACTTAAAACTAGCCTTAAATTTCCGTTTATAAATTCTTCTCTTGCTATTTGGTCTCCGTTTTTTATTTTTTTTAAAAGTTCATTTTTTTCTTCATTTGATAGCACAGGTAATTTTGCTGTGTTTACACCACAGATTTCCACCTTGTTCATCAAATCAAAACCTCCATTTGTAAATAATTATTATTTGTATTATTTACAAAAACAGGAAAAATTATTCTTAAGCTTATATATTAATATTTTCTTTTATGCTTTCGTATTTTTGCTCTCCTATGCCGGGCACATTTTTTATATCTTCTTTTGTTTTAAACTTTCCGTTTTCATTCCTATAATTAATTATTTTAAGTGCTGTCGATGGTCCTATTCCACTTAAAGTTTCTAATTCTGTTTGTGTCGCGGTATTTATATTGACTTTTTCTTTGTTCGTTTCTTCTTCCTCTACAATGATATTTTTTCCAGCTTCATTTGTTATATATTCTTCTGTTTCAGTTTGAAGATTCTTTTCGTTTATGCTAGGTATATATATCTTTTGTCCATCACTTACCCTATATGCTAGATTGATTTTTGACAAATCCGCTTCTTCTGTTATCCCTCCAGCCTTTTCAATTACATCTGCAATTCTATCACCTTGTTTTGCTTTAATAATTCCATCTTTTTTTATTGCTCCCGTCACATGTACAATTATACTTGTGTCCTCAATTTTTTCTTCATAATTAACAGCATTTGCTGCACTATCTTCTTCTATTATGGTTTCTATTTCTTTATACTTATAATCGTCTTGTTTCTTTATAATATAATAGCCTATAAACATTACCATTAATGTTCCTATTACTATAAATATTATTTTTTGTTTTTTATTTAAAAATTCCATGAAAAACCTCCTTTAATATTGTTTTTAATTAAAATTTAATATATTATATTAGTAGAATTTTATATATAGGTGATAAGTAATGAAAAAGAGTTTTATTAATAATTTATTCATTTGTTTACTTTTACTATTAAGTTTAAGTATGATTTTTTCTCCATTTGTAAATGCCGAAGAAGAGATTCCAGACATTGCCTCTCCCTCAGCACTTCTTATGGATTATTCTTCTGGAAAAATTTTGTATGAAAAGAATATTAATGAAAAAAGATATCCTGCAAGTCTTACAAAAATCATGACTGCAATAATTGTTTTAGAAAATTGTGAATTATCTGATATTGCTACTGTTAGTTATGATGCTGTTATGTCTCTGTCTTCTGGATATGTTACTGCAAATCTTCAAATTGGCGAAGAATTAACTGTAGAACAACTTTTATATGTGCTTATGGTGGGCTCTTCTAATGATGCTGCAATTGTTCTCGCTGAACATGTTTCTGGGTCTGTAGAAAAGTTTGCAGACCTTATGAATGAAAAAGCAAAGGAATTAGGGTGCACATCTACCAATTTTGTTAATCCTAATGGCGCACACGATGAAAATCATTATTCAACTGCTTATGATTTAGCTTTAATGGCTAGATATGCAATGAAAAATGAAACTTTTAGGACTTTGGTTTCTACAACCTCTTATACTCTTCCTACTACTAATAAATATGATAGGGAAGATAGAATTTTTAGAACAACTAACTCTTTATTACATTTAGACACTAGTGATAGGGCAGATAACTATTATTATCAATATGCAACAGGAATAAAAACTGGCTTTACCACTCCTGCTGGTAATTGTTTAATTGCTTCTGCAAATAAAAATAATTTAGAATTAATAACTGTTGTTTTAGGTGCTAGTCAAACTAAAGATGGTTTGAGTCAAAGATATTTAGATACATTGTCTCTTTTTGATTATGGATATAACACATACACGTTAAAGCAAATAATAAATAAAGGAGGAATCATTCAGACTCTTAATATTAAAAATGCAACTAGAAAAACAAAGAAAGTCGAAGCAGTAGTAGCAAATGATGTTTATGCATTAATGAAACAAGTTGATAAGGATTCAGCTGTTTTACCTGAAATAAATTTAAATGATAATTTAAAGGCCCCTCTAAAAAAAGGAGATGTAATAGGAAGTGTTACATATACTGTGGATGGAATTCAATATACAGAAGATCTGCTAGCAAATAATGATGTAAAGAAATCAAGATTTTTATTAAAATTAGCAATTCTTATTATAATTGTATTAATACTTTGGATGTATGCTAAGAATAAAAGAATTAAGAATAAAAAGCAAAGATTAAAAAATAAATATAGATAAAATGGGAGCTTTTATAGCCCCCCATTTTTTTATTCGGAAACTCAAATCGGTGAGAAGAAAAGTGTAGCAAAGTTACTTTTCTTGTCTATTCTATTGTATTGTTTTGTTCTTGGCTTTCCTGCGTCGTTTCATTTGTTCCTGTAAACAATTCATCAACTACATTATCTATTTCATCTTCATCTGCTAAGAAGAATGATATTCCATTTATATATTGCGATTGACCTGGTAATTGAGCACTTTTTATGTTTTCAGCGTTCATATTAACAGCGTATGGTATATAATCTTTTAGTAACTTAAAGTCCATGTTAGTTTGCACATATTTTTCTGCGATGTCTACAATTCGACCTATTTCTTTTATATTTTTTAGCTGTATTGTTTGTTTTGCAATTGTCATTAATACTTCTCTTTGTGTTCTCATTCTTCCAAAATCTTCTATTCCATATTCATAAGAATATGTAGATCCATTTGAATTATGTCTGAATCTAACTAATTGTTCTACTTGATCTCCATTTAATTTTTGCATACCTGCTTTTAAGTCTACATGTAAATCTTGGCTATAATCATCATATTTCATATCAATTGGAACATTAAATTCAATTCCTCCAATTGCATTTACTAGTTCTACCAAAGCCTTTGTATCTACTAATATATAATTTTGTATATTTAGTCCTGTTAATTTATTTACTGCTTCTATAGTTTTTTCTGGTTTTTTACCACCATTATATAAAGCATTTATTTTATCACTTGTAGTTGCTCTTTTCTTGCTTTCACCTATAAAAGTGTCTCTTGGAATAGAAAGCATTGACGCTTCTTGTGTCTTAGGGTCATATGAACATACAATTATTGTATCTGACATTCCTGTACTTTCGCCCATAGCTAATATGTATAATTTGTCAAGATTTTTTAATGTATCTTTATTATGTCCAAGAAGAGCTGCTAACCAGTTGCCATCTAAATCGTGAACTCTTTTTGCATAAAGACCTCCTAATATTCCAAGTATTATTAATATAAATATAAAAATTTTCAATCCAATATGTCTCTTCTTCTTTTTAGCTCTTTTTCCATTTTTTTGTGCATTAATTTTTTCTTTTGTTTTATCGTCTTTTTCCATTCTTACCACTCCTATATTTTTACGTATTTATTAGTATAGCAAAAATAAATACAAATATCAATATTTTGATTGGATTTTTTATTAAAAGAAATTTTTAGGACGGACTTTTTTCTTTCTTTTCAAAAAAGAAAAAAGTCCGTCCTAAAAATTTCTTTTGTTCCTTGTTTTATACGATTTTTAATAATATGTTATTATTATAAATTTGTTTTGTTATTATTGAATTATCTATCTCTTTTGTTATGTTTTGTTTAATTAATGGAGAAACTAAGTAAACAATTGCTAGTATTACATATACTATAACTATTCCTTTAATTAATCCATATATTATGCCTCCGGGTTTTATTTAACTGTTTTAATACTGGTAATTTTGTAATTAAGTCAGTTAGCATGCAAACTACTCTTAATATTATTTTTGCAACTACGAATAGTATTAATAACACCACTGTCTCTATTAATTTTATAGAAAATGCTTCTGAGATGCCTTCTACAGTATTGCTTGCTTCTCCTTTTATTTTATTTGTTATATTATCTTCTATTGTTACTTCCTGATTTTTATCTGCGCCCTCTGGTAGTATCTTTTCTACTATTGCATTTTTTATATTATCGTCTATAGATGTATTTTTTATAATTATATTGCTTACAGGCTTATATAAAATTAAAGCAATTACTATAGCAATAACAAAAGAAAGTATCTTTATTATTGCTTTTACCAATCCCTGTTTATATCCTATAAATGTACACAGTCCAATTATTCCTATTATCAATAAATCAAATATAACCCACATATTTTTTCCTCCTTATAAAGATATTATTTCTATCTTATTTTTTGATACAATTCCTGCCACATCATTACATAGCAATATTTTTTGAATTTCCTGAGATGACTGATATTTTTTTACTAGCCACCCGTTACTATTTATAAATAAAGCTTTTGTTCCCAAATTTATTGCTATCATATTATCTTGTACCAAAATTGATTTCGGAACATTTTCTATTGCATAAATGTTTGTATCTTTTGTATTACTATTTATTATTTGCATTTCCGCTTCTGCACTAAATAGTCCTGTAGTTTTCTTTGTTATTTTTATTATTTTTGATTGTAAATTAACATCTGCAAACAACACTTCTTCATTTTTTAAATTTATTAGCTCTGTGCTTTCTCCTTCTTTTAAAATATCTATATGCTCATTATACATACATACTAATTCATTTTTATTTTGATATTTAATATTTATTATTAGATCGTTTGCATTTGCTAGATGAGTATATTTTATCGCATCTGCAGAGTTGTTTTTTGCTTCTTCTATAGATATTACTTTAATTGTAGATTGAGGAACTATTCCAGAGAAGTTGGCTTCTGCTATGGCAAAGTATTTATTATCATTAGATATGTCTGTGTCTATAACATTTGTTGTAGATAGATAATATGTAAATAATTCATTTCCATTTAAATCGAATACTTTTATTACTGCTTTATAACTTGTTCCAGATATAATTACTGACACATATCCATTTTTATTAACATTTACTTGGCTTATTTTCCCTTCTATATCTTTTTGCCAAACTATATTTTTATTATTTACTAAATACAATTTCTGCCCATTTTTTTCTGCAATTCCTAGATATTCTCCATTTGCTTCAAATATTGGTGTCGATATTTCTATATCTAAAGCCGTTTCTTCTCTTCCCATTTTGTTGTATAATTTTAGCTTGTTTTCTTCTAGTACAGAAATATATTTATTATATGCATATGTTGATATGTTTTTGTTTGAATCTATTTTTATTGTAGGAAGATTATTTTCATATACTTCTTTTCTAAATACATATCTATCTAGTATCTCTCTACATTTTTCATTTGTAGTGTACAAAACTACTGCACTAATAATTAATAGAATGCAAATAATAATTATTATTGTATTTACTACTTTTTTCTTATTTATTTTCTTAACCTTATTTTCTTCTTTATTGCCACCTATTCCATTAAACATATAATATTTCATAATTATACACCTTTTCTCATATGTTTACTACAATTCTATTTATATCAAACTAGTGCTACTTTTTCAAGCTATTAACAAAAAAATTATCTGTATAATTCCCAAATATCCAAACATTGGATAAAGTATATTTATTAGACTTGAAAAGCCTAGTTGGCCTATAAAAATAGCTGCTAAGCAAATTATCCCAGCTAACTTTAGGTATTTTTTTCTTGATTTTGTCACATTCATCAGAAAGCCATATCCTGTAGAAACTGCTGTTGTAAATATAGCAATTAGTATAACTATTCCATAGATATATTTTCCTAATACTCCTAAAGTGTTTGCTATATACACAATTGGAAGTTCTACATCCCTTATTTCATCTGAAAACGTATTCATTAACAAATATATGCTTATTGACAATATGCTCATTATTATAAATGTAAATATGGCTACTACTCCGTGCTTCTTTTTTATTGTTCAATTCTTTTCTTAAGCTAATTAAAATAGGGATTAAAGTTATACTATTATAACTTGCATATAGAATACTGCTTATAATCCAATATAAAGACTTTGAGTTTTCTCTTATTATTTCAATTGTTTCTATTTTTTTAATTCCTAAAAAAATTATTAATACAATGAGACTTGGTATTAAATATGAGTTTATTTTTATTACTCCATTTATTCCTTTAAAGAATGTAATAAATGCTATTATTGCTATTAATATTCCTCCTATTAGTTTAGGAAGAAATAGCTCCTGAGAAAAGTATGTAGAAAAACCTGCAACCATTATATTAAATGAAATTAAAAGGAACAAATTTATTATATTATTTACAATAAATACTAATGCTTTATTATTTTTTAATTTATCTGGTAGTATATCTACTAAAAAATCTTGATACATATTTGCATTTTTACACAAGCTTATCTTAAACGTTTTATAAATTATATAACTCATTAAAAACATTGAAAATACAAGGCCTATTAATCCTTTTATTCCATACCTATTAAAAAAAGTGTAAATCTCTTGTCCGTGATGCAAACCCTGCTCCTATAATAGTCCCTATTATTACAAATGTTACCTTACTAATATTTTTCAAATTACATTTTAACATATTACCTCCTCGCACATTAATATATTATGTTTAAGTTATTGTAATATTAACATTTAATTAGAATATATTTTTTTAGGTGGTAATAATGTTCTTAATTTATCCTTTTATAATTGCATTTACTCTTGTTTTTATATCTGAGTTGGGAGACAAAACACAGCTTTTGGCCTTGTCTTTTTCTTCTAAGTTAAAAATTTCTACAATTCTATTAGGAGTAGCTCTTGGGTCTTTATTTAGTCATGGATTGGCAATATTATTTGGTAGTTTTTTAGGAAATATAGAAGATTTGAAATTTCAATATTTTATAAAAATAATTACTTATATTTCTTTTATAATTTTTGGAATAATTACTTTAAAATCTAGTAATAAAGATGCTGATTCTAAATATAGCAATAGAAATTCCTTTAAAAATAATTTCCAATATATTTTATTTATTGCATTTAGCATTGCTGTTGGAGAATTTGGAGATAAAACATTTCTTGCTTCTATTGGTTTAGGGATTCAATATCCAAGCTATAAAATCATGCTCATTCTAGGTGCAATTTTTGCAATGGTTGCAAGTGATTTAATTGCAATTTTATTTGGAAAATTTTTAAGTAAAAAAGTATCTGAAAAAGCAATGCAAGCTTTTTCTGGAATTTTATTTTTAATCTTCGGGTTTATTGGAATATTAAATTTTATAACTGCAGTTTAGAATGCAAAATAGTTTTGTGCCAAAATTCCCCGTCAGGCTGTCTGAAAATTAATCAAAAATTATGATAAAAAAAAGAGGATACCCATATTGATGGTACCCTCCCAAAAGAATGTAGTGGATTAGTAACTAACTTAAGAGTTTATACTGTGAATTTAGTTTTTATTTTTTTCAGATACGGATGTTTCTTCTGAAGATTTTCCCAAAGCGCCAAGGCCACTCAAAGTTGCATCAGACAATCCCTTGATTTCGTCAGTCATTGACTGTCCGTTAAGAGCCTGATTTTCAACATTGAGCACTTTCATGATTCCAGGAATGGACATGATAGTGTCAATAAGAACATTACCAGTTCCTCCGTTACCATTAAGGCTAGGAAGATTTCCGCCACCAATATTGACGAACTCAGCATTCTGACCGATATCGGCCATAATTTCTGCCGTGCTGGTGGCAATCTTAATCTGCGCATCAGTCTGAATTTTCAACTTTTCAATTTCAAAGTTGACCTTCTCATTAGCAGCTCGCGCTTCAGCAAGTGCGCGTTCACCTTCTGCTTCAGCAAGCTTTTTAGCTTTGATACCTTCTGCTTCAGCAAGCTGCTGAGCTTTCGTACCTTCTGCTTCAGCCAGAAGTTTGGCCTTATGACCTTCTGCTTCAGCTACCTGCTTGGCCTTAACAACATCTGCCGCAGCAGTACCTTCTGCACGAGTCTTGGCCGCAGCAGCTTCTGCTTCCAATTTTACTGCATTTGCATCCTTTTCAGCAACAGCAACACGTGCTGTTGCCTCTGTTTTCTGAACGTCTGCATTACCTTCTGCCTCCTTGCGCTTAGCATTAGCCTTACGCTCAGCTACCTGAATTTCATTATCAGCCTCAATAGACTTAACATTAGCCTCAGCTTCTGCATTAATGAGCATAGTAGCCTTTTCAGATTCTGCACGAGTAATCTTAACTTCTCTTTCCTTCTGTGCTGCGAGATTCATTTGCTCCTGCTTCATAATCTCAACAGCACCACGCTGTTCTTCAACTTCTTTCTGTCTTACAGTTGCCTGAAGTTCCTTTGCAACTTCAGCATTAGCTTGGGCAGTGTCTGTCTCAATACGGAACTGAGCAATTTTCATGTCAGTTTCCTTTCGTTTTTCCTTTTCAGCTTGTTCAGCATCCATTCGAGCGATTTCAGCCTCACGTTTTGCTTCTGCTTCAGCTTTTTCTGCTGAAAGACTTTCCGAAGCCTTACGTTCACGAGTGATACGATCGGTCTCAGCAGCCTTGATATCAGCAGCTTTCTGCTTCTCGGATTTATCGAGAAATGCAATGTTATCAAAATAACCATTGCGATCGGTAATATCCTGAATGTTAAGCGAAACGAGCTCAAGTCCCATCTTGTTCATCTCATCCTCAACCGACACCTGAACATTTTTCTTAAATACTTCTTTGTCAGCAAGAACTTCCTCAGGTGTCATGCTTGCAACAACGTCGCGAACAGCACCCATAAGAGTAAGTCGAACATCGTCGATAATACCTTTCTTACCTCTTTCTTTGAATGAGATAATGGCAGTTTCAAGCTGAGCCTGGTCTCTCCTGTCAGGACGAATCTGAGCTGTCCAATCAACAATAATCGGAACTGCTGTTTTTGTCATAATCTCATCTTCATCGGCAGGTACTGTAAGCATACAGAGATCGAAAAAATCCGCTTTCCGAATAATCGGAATCACGAAAGCACCACCAGAAATAATAACCTTAGGTTTCTTACCACCAGTAATGATAAGAGCTTTGTCAACGTCTGCAATGCGATACATGGACTTTGCAAGCAAAATAACTGCAACCAATACGACAATTGCAATCACTATAGGAATAATAATGGATAAAATCGTCTGCATCATAATAATAAGCATCTCCCTTTGATTTAAATCAATATTTTCCACCACATTATTCTTTTGTTGTACAGAATAAAACTCTACTTTCAGATTATACCACATTTTTTAGCTTATGTAAACTTTTTTCAAAACTATTTAATGCCTAAAGGGACAGCTTGTCGTCCCTCTTGGCATCTCTTAGCATAAAAACGAGAGCAACCACTCCTTCGTTTACTTCATCATTCAATTTATTTATTAATTTTTCAGTTATCATTAATACTTTATTTCCCATGGAAATTCTGGTATGTTTCCTATATTAAAATAATAATCTGGTAGATTTCCATTAAAAGATGGGATTACCCATAATGCCATAGTTTTTACATTAGCACCTCTTTTAGCTAATTCAGACTTTGCTCCAAATAGACCTCTCCCAGTTTCAATAGAATCTTCAACTATTAAAACATTCTTATTCTCATAATTTAATTTATTTGCAATAAATGTCTTTACTCCATCAGGTGATTTTTCTTGTGCTAATGATATTGATTTTTTTACATTTAAGCGCTGTGCAAGTAAGGCCGCAACAGTCCATCCGCCCTTAGGAATAGGTGCAATATATTCTATATTAAAGTTGCTTGAATTTATTTTGTTTGCGATATCCTCTATTATTTTATCAATTAAATCCCATGTAATTTTTTCTTCCATAAAACTCCTTAAATCTGTTTTTGTACTCAACTTTTACTGTATATCATATTATAATTTGTTTAATTATTAATACATCCGTTACACATTCGCACCATGATTGATTTTGTGCCATTTTAAATCTATCTTCTAGTAATCTAAAATAAATTGTTGTTTTTTTGATTATTATATAAAAATATAGAACAACTTTCAATAAAATTGCTCTATATTTTACTAATGTAGTTTTGCCAAAAGTGCCAAAAGGGATGAGGAATTTTAGCATGGCAATTTATCCACAATTTATCTTTTTGTACCTCCTACAATCCACTTTTCCGCTTAAATATGTTGATAATTTTTCACCATTTATTAAATTTTCCTTTTGTACTTTTGTAAGATTTTTAATTTGGTATTCTAGTTTGCAAGCTAATGACTTATCCTTACTTTTCCAAGCCGCTTCTAATCTAATTACATTATGTGATTTTGTATACTTTGCTCCATTTTTTCCCTTTAACACATGCTCGTTTATTCTTTTTTCTAAATTATTTGTCATTCCTGTATATAGTGAATTATCTAGACATCTTAACATATATGTATAATACATTTTTTCTCCTATTTCATTTAAAGTAAATGTTCGAGTAAAATTTTTATTCCCAATAAAACTAAAATTACTCCTCCAACTAATTCCGCTTTACTCTCGTATTTGTCGCCAAATCTATTTCCTATTTTAGTTCCTATAATTGATAGCACAAATGTAATTACTCCTATCATACTTATTGCTGCAATTAAATTTACTTTTAAAAATGCAAATGTAATTCCAACTGCTAAAGCATCTATACTTGTAGCTATTGCTAGCATTATCATAGTTTTAAATCCCACATCATCATTGCAGTTTTCACTTTCATCTTCAAAAGCTTCTTTTATCATATTTCCACCAATAATTCCTAATAGTATAAATGCTACCCAATGATCTATATTAGTTATTATTGATTCAAAAGCCGTTCCTAAAAAATATCCTATAACTGGCATTAATGCTTGGAATCCTCCAAAGTACATTCCTATTATTAATGCTTTTCTCCAATTCATTCTTTTCATAGAAATCCCCTTGCAAATAGATACTGCAAAAGCATCCATTGCGAGACCTATGCTTAATAGTATTAGTTCAATTATTCCCATTTTAATTACCTCTTATTTTTGCTTGTATAAAACAAATCAACTATTCTCCTACTCAATATTACTCAAAATTATATCTGAACGTTAATTATTACCTCAATATTAAATCTATTATTTGCAAGTCTAGATTCATATTATACCATCCTTCATATATAGAATTTGTAATTTTGCTTGGTATTCCAAATGCTGTTGCATAAGCCAGGTACTCATCCCAAATAATAACTGAATTTAGATCTCTATCTTTCATTAAGCTGTATTCTGTTATATAGTTTTTTAACTTTATTAATTCTAATTGCTCTTTTTTTCCTTTTTCTGTTAAAATATTTTTTTTACTTTTGTGTATTACATATATATTTAACAACAATATAAGCAATGTTATTATTTTAAATTCCATATTGCATTTTGCTATATTAATTATAACCATTACTAATATTGCCATTTTTTCTAAAATTGCTGAATTACTTCCTTTCTTTTCGTTTCTTTTATATTTTTTTACTATTTCTTCTTTTAAGGTTGTATTATTTATATTCTTTTTTATATACCACCAAATAATTAAAGCACTAAGAGTCCAAAATATAAATTTAATTTCTTTAATGTATTCCATATTTAAAAATATTTGTGGTAAATTTATGCAAATTAAAGTAGCAAATAGTCCTATAATTTGGTTTACTATTGTTATATTTTTTGAAAAAATTTTCAAAGAGATTATTTTATTTGATATAGCTTCTTTAATTTCACTCAACTTCTTGGTAAAGTTTAGTGTTTCTCTATTTGAAGAAGTAAAAATAGCGTTTACATCTTTAAATTCTATTCTATCACTGTTTTTAAATAATAATTCTATAACGCCTTTTTCATATTCTTCCAAATTTTCTTTTGAAATCAGTTCAATTGTTTGATTATTTATAATCTTAATATTTCCCTTTATACTTAATTGAATTATTGAAGTCATTATCAATTCTTTTAACCCTATTTTTCTGTCAATAACAGCTTCTGCCAAGATTGGGGAAAGCAGGCCTTCTGTTTCTCTTCTATATTCTTTTGTTTTCATTTGTTTATTAATTCCATATGATATTATAAACATTACAAATGAGGCACATAAAATTAGTATCAATATATTTTTTTGGGGAGTTACGCTTCCATATCGGCTTTGTACTTTTAAATTATTACTTTTATTATAACTTGAATCTACCATATTGCTAGTATAATCCTCTGTGCCAAGTATTACATTACTTTTTTTCAGATTATCTCTTCTCTGATTTTCTGCATATTTTGCATATCCAATAATTATTAAAAGAACAACCACAATTGTTATTAACGATTCTACTATATTTTTTATTGACTCTTTCATTTTTCTTCGTATAATAAAACATAGAAAATGTCTTAATTATACACTCCTTTCTTTATAAAATTTTGTATAATATATTTGCATAGTAATATTTTTAATTTATGTTTATTTTTTCGTTGATATTATAACATAGAATATAAAGAAAATAAATTTCAAAATAAAAGTATAAAGTTATTTTATTATAGATTCTTTCTATTCTGAAATTATTGATATCCTTTTGCTCTTAATGAATATTCTATTTCGTTTATTCTTTCCATTATCGATACAAATAACGGTTTAAACACTATATTCATATTTTTTATTATATTTATTGTATTTACTTTAAATCCTTTTGCAAGTAAAACATATTTTATTTTTTCTAGTTCTTCTCTTAATATTGGAATAAAGCTAATTGCTATTGTAATTAATAATCCTAAATCCTTTGGATTTACTCCTAGCAGCTTTAATGGATATGCTAAGTCCTCTATAACTGTAGCAAATTCCATATATGAAAGCATTTTTGAAAATACATATGTCATAATACACACCAAAATTAATTTAATTCCAATTATTACAGCATAATTTATATCAACAACAAAAGCATTTATTATTGCTGTTATTAATACAAATATAGATATTTTTATTAGATTATCTATTAAACTTTTTAAATTAATTTTATATGCAATTATTAAGATAATATCTATTGCTAGCGCTCCAATTAATGCTATATTACTTTTTACAAAAAATATTAAAATTACATATGTTAGAAAAAATACAAATTTAATTATATTAATTATGTGTTTTAACTTCATTTTTTAGCTACCTCTATTATTTTGTTAGTTAATTCTTCTTTTGTCCACTCTTCTAATTTTATTTCTATTCCATTTTTTCTAAATTCATATAACATTTTAGCAAGACTTGGTATTTTTATTTCGTGTTCTTCCAAGAATTCTATATTTTCTAATACTTCCTCTTTATTAAATTCTTTTATAATTTCGCCTTTTTCTAAAACTATTACTCTATCTGCTATTAAAATTTCATCCATTACATTTGTTACATAAATTATTGTGTATCCCTGTTTTTTTAATGTTTTTACTATTTCGTAAACATCTTCTTTTCCTTCTGAGTCTAGCATTGTAGTAGGTTCATCAAAAATTATATATTTAGGATTTACTGCTAAAACTCCTGCAATAGTAACTCTTTGCTTTTGTCCCAAAGATAGTTCATATGTTGGACTTTTTAAATATTTATCCATTTTTAATTTTTCTAATGATGTTTTTATTCTAATTTCTGCATTATCTAATTCTAGATTTTTTAAAGCAAATGAAATATCATCATATACATTGTTAAATATTATTTGGTTTTCTGGATTTTGAAATACCATTCCTATTTTTTTTCTTAAATTATAGAATTCTTTTTTATTTGCTGTATTTATATTATCAACAGTTATTTTTCCAGACTTTGGTTTTAACAAGCCCGCTATTAATTTAGACAATGTTGATTTTCCGTGAACCATTTTTGCCAATTACTGCTATGAATTCGCCTTCTTGTATTTCTAAATTGATGTTTTTTAATACTTCTTTACCATTTTTATATTTAAAATTAACATTTTCTAGTTTAATCATTTTTTAATACCTCACATACAGTTTTATACACATAAAAGCTTCCAACTATTAAAATTACTCTGTCACTATATGCCTTTTTACAAATGTTAATTGCATCTTTTAATTCATATTTATACATATTTATATCATTTAAATATTTCTTTGCTTCTTTATATAACTTTTCTTTTGATACATATCTTTTTTTGTCATTTCCACTTGTAAATATAAATATTGAATCTTTTTCTTTACATACATTTTTAATTATTGTTTTATAATCTTTTGTTTTTAAAAGTGAAATAATATATACTTTTTTACTTTGTGAAAAGTATTGTTCAACATTTTGTCTTAAATTATTTATAGCATTTTCATTGTGCCCTCCATCAAATATAATTACTGGATTTTGACTTAAAATTTCTAGTCTTGCTTTATGCACAACATTTTTTAGTCCATTGTAAATAGCCTCTTTAGAGATTTTATATCCTTTGCTTTTTAAAATATCAATACATTCTAATACCTCTGCTGCATTGTTTATTTGAGCTTTTCCTTTCAAATTAATTTCAACCTCTTTATATTCTTTATAATCAAATTTTTGTAAATCCAAAGTATATGAGTAATTTTGTATTTCATCTAAATTTACCAAATGTAATGTTGTATTTTTTTCTTTGCAAGTATTTTCTATAATGCTATTTAAGCATTCTTCTTGCTTAGCAAATACTGTATCTGAATTTTCTTTTATTATTCCTGCTTTATGTGTTGCAATTTTCTCTATTGTGTTTCCTAATATATCTACATGGTCATATCCAATGTTTCCTATAATAGAAACCATTGAATCCACAATATTTGTACAATCAGTTGTTCCTCCAAGGCCTGTTTCTAATATTGCAACATCACAGTTATTTTTTGCAAAGTATATCAAACTAAGTGATGTAATTGCTTCAAACCATTTTACTGGTACTTTATGTGTTTTATTATAATTAGTTATTTCTTTTGATAGTGGAATTAAAATTTCTTCTACTTCTTCATCTGTAATTTCTTTGTTATTTATATATATTCCGTCATTAAATCTTATTAAATGTGGAGATATAAATTTTCCTACTTTGTATTCTGTATTTTCAAGAACACTTGCTAACATTTCACATATACTGCCTTTTCCATTTGTTCCTGCTACATGAATTATTTTTAATTTTTTTTGCGGATTATCAAACTTTTCCATTAGATATTTCATAGCATCTAAATTAGGATCTTTTGTAAATTTGCTAAATGTATTTAAATATTCATCTATATTCATGGTTTCTTCCTCATAAATATATTTTTTTGCAAATGGTCTTAATGCTTTTTCTAGTAAATAAATTGTTATTACTTGTATTGGTAACATAATTGCTTGTGTTGTTATTCTTGTTAATATTACTGCTATGTATGCTTTTCCATACATAATATTTAAAAATGCAGATTCAATAATAACTTTTACTCCTATTTGCACAATTAAACTACTTAATATTAGTTTAAAAATAAATGTTTTATCTTTTATTTCTTTATTTGGATTTTTGTATAAAAATATTCCATATATAAATCCCATTAATCCTGCCGTTATAGTAAAACCTGGGAAATATGCACCGAATGGAAAAATAAGTGCTCCTATTAAATCTCCTAACGCTGCTACAGCCAAACTATATTTAGGTCCTAAATACACTCCACATAGCATCATTGGAATAAAACTAAAACTTATTACTAGAAACGAAGTTTTAATAGATAAAAATCTTGATAGAACTAGCAGTATACTTAAAAACATTGCTGCTAATATCAATTTTTTTGTTTTTGTAATTGTAAATTTGCTCATAAAAAAAGCCCCCTTTTAATTCTGGAGCTTCCACGTTAAATAAAGACTACTCTTTGTTTAATAGCGGAATGCGAAAATAAATCAGCAAAGCTAAAAGCCTTTTCGTTTACTAACAACTTCCCGTTTAGTAACACTTAACTATTTATTCTCTACTCTATTCTTGTCTTATTTTATCAAATTTTGCAGTATATTTCAATATTTTATTCAACTAATGTGTTAAAAATATGTTGAATTATTTCTATTGTTTACGTTAATATTGCATTATGTATATCTCTGTGGTATAATTTTTGCCATGCAGAAATGTCTGTATAATTTTTTAGAAAGGATGTATTCTCTTGTGAAAATGGTTAAATTTAAAGACTTAACTCTTCCAAAGGAAGCAGTAGTTTTACCAGACTCAGTAATCACTGGTAAGTTGCAACACATTTACAAGTCAATGCCTTTTACCTACACAGATGAAAATGGGAACGAACAGGAAGGATCTTATTCTATAACCTTTTTGGGAAATGGTAAGCATTCTGCTGAAGTTCTTCCTAAAAACTTTCCTGATGGTGAACAGGTACGTCTCTGGAACTGTTTTTTTGGTCAATATAACCAAATCTACAATGAGGTTATTCCTCTTGAGCTCAGAAAAAAGCTTAGTTAATCAAAATACCCCTTAGGCATATTTGCTTAAGGGGTATTTTGATTAATTTATTTCATTAAATTAACTAATCTACTTGTTCCCAATCTATCTGCACCAAACTCTATAAATTTCTCTGCATCTTCAAAAGATTTTATTCCTCCTGCTGCTTTTATTTTTACATATGTTTCTTCTAATTCTCTTTTAAATAATTGTATATCCTCAAATGTTGCTCCGCTTGTTGAAAATCCTGTTGATGTTTTTATATAGTTTGCTCCCGCATTTTTTACAATTTTGCACATTTCTATTTTTTCCTCATCTGTTAATAAGCATGTTTCTATTATTACTTTTAATACTTTTTCACCGCATACATTTTTTATGGCTTTTATTTCTTTTTCTATATCTCCATATTTTTTATCTTTTAACCACCCTATGTTTATAACCATATCAATTTCATCTGCACCTTCTTCTATTGCAGACAATGTTTCATAAATCTTTACATTTGTTGTGTTATACCCATTAGGGAATCCTATAACTGTGCATATTTTTAATTTATCACCAACATACTTTCTTGCATCTTTTACATAGCTTGGTGGAATACAAACAGATGCAACATTATATTTTATTCCATCATCACATATGTTTTTTACTTGCTCCCATGTTGTAGTTTGAGCAAGAACTGTGTGGTCTACTTTTTTTAATATTTCATTCTTGTTCATGATTATTCTCCTTAAAATTTTTAACAAATTGTAATTTGTTTTATTGAAGTGTGAGATTGGAAGTTGGATTCGTAGGGGCGTATTGCATACGCCAAAAAACAAATTTGTCGCAAATGCTGTAGAGGGTTACCGCCCTCGGCAACCGAAGACATTGTAGAAATTGCTATATATGTAGGGGCAGGCCCTGTGTCTGCCCAAAGCAAATCATTATTAGAGTAATTTCTTTGAAGGCGGGTGATTAAAATCTCACCTACAATTTGCAATAGATTACATTTACGATTCAGGACAGTCCCCTTTTGTCATTAGACAAAAGAGGGACAGTCCCTAGAATCGTTCATACAAATTACAATTTATCATACTTATTATATCATAAATTTTATTATTTCATAATATTATATTTTAGGTGATTAAATGGAAACATTAAGTTTAGGTTCAACTGGTCCTATGGTGGAATTGTTGCAAAGTACTTTAATGAAATTAGGCTTTTATTCTGGAAATATAGATGGTAATTTTGGTCTTTTAACACAAGTTGCTGTTAGAAGATTTCAAAGAAACTTTGGATTAACTCCAGATGGAGTTGTTGGCTCTTCTACTTGGGATGCACTATTTCCATATATAAATGGCAGAACCTCATATACCATAAAACAGGGTGACACATTACATAGTATCGCAAATAGTTTTTCTACAACAGTGAATAGAATTATTGTTGCAAATCCTGGTATTTCACCCAATAATTTGCAAATAGGTCAGCAAATTACAGTTCCTTTTGGAAATATTGTTCCTACAAATATAGGTTATAGTGCAAATATATTGCAACTCAATATTAATGCACTTTCTAGTATATATCCATTTTTAGAAATAGGTTCGATTGGATCTAGTGTTCTTAATAATTCTATTCCATACATAAGACTTGGAACCGGTGATACAGAAGTTTTTTATAGTGCTTCTATACATGCAAATGAATGGATTACTTCTCCTTTGCTTATGAAGTTTGTAGAAAATTTTTGTTTAGCATTAGTTAATAATTCAACTTTATTTGGATACAACGTTAGAAATATTTTTAATGATACCTCTATATATATTGTTCCTATGTGTAATCCAGACGGCGTAAATTTGGTTACTGGTCAGACAAAGCCTAATTCTAGTATATATAATAGTGCTAAAACTATTGCAAATAACTACCCTTCTATTCCATTTCCTAGTGGTTGGAAAGCTAATATTAGTGGAATTGACTTAAACTTACAATTCCCAGCTGGTTGGGAAGAAGCCAAAAGAATTAAATTTGCACAAGGTTTTACTTCCCCTGCTCCGCGAGATTATGTAGGTTCTGAACCTTTAGTAGCCCCAGAAGCTATTGCTATATATAATTTTACTAAACTTCATAACTTTAGATTAATACTTGCTTATCATACTCAAGGCAAAGAAATTTACTGGCAATTTCAAAATTATGCTACTCAAGAAGCTATGCAAATTGGTGAAATTTTTGCACAAGTTAGTGGCTATGCTCTAAGTGAAGTTCCTTACAACTCTAGCTTTGCTGGATACAAAGACTGGTTCTTACAAGAGTATAGAAGACCTGGATATACAATAGAAGCAGGTCTTGGTGAGAATCCTCTTCCTATTAGTCAATTTAATGAAATTTATAATGATAATATTGGAATATTAGTTTTAGGAGCAATTTTATAATTGTTCCTAAAATTTTTATTTTTTATAATTAATTATATCTTATACATTAGTCTAACAATTCATTTATGGCAATTTCTGTGATATACTGCAAGTTCCGTTTCTCTACAGTATTGAAACAAATTTTGCATTTTTTCGTATGCAATAATTGAGTCAATATATATAAATCATACCTTTTCTTGACACATTTAATTTTTACTGTTATAAATTATAATTGAAAAATTGTTAACACTATAATTGGAGGTAACAACTTTGAATTATATTTTATGGATTATTATATATTTAATTTTTGCTGTTTTTTTTGCTCAAGGTTTTAAAAGTGTAAATAGAAAAATGAAGAATGCCTCAGCATTAACTATTTTATTAGAATTTTTTACAGCAATTTTTGCATTAATATTATCTCCATTTTTTGCTTTTAAACTTCCTAGTGATGGAACGGTTTATCTTATCGTAGGAATAGTTACAATTATTTATGCAGTAACAGATAGATTAAATATAGAGGCTAGATATGGTCTTGACCCTTCCACTTTTAGTATGTTAAAACAATTATCTACTGTATTTTTAGTAATATTTGGATTTATATTCCTTAAAGAAGATTTTTTAATTAAAAGAGTTTTTGGTATAATTTTAATAATTGCATCAAATTTTCTATTGTCTCTAAATAAATCTGGTAAATTTGAATTTAATAAATATTTTATAATGTCAGTAATTTCAAACTTTTTATTTGCTGTCGCAATGTTTATTAATGTAAATATCGCAAAAAACTTCAATATTGGTATTTATACTGTTTTCACTGTACTAATACCAGCATTTATAATTAAAGTATTTAGTAAACTTTCTATAAAAGATTTAAAAAATGAATTTAATTTATATAATAAGAAAAAATTTTTATTAGTTAGTTTTTCATGGTGCATTATGCTTATTTCTTCTGTTAAAGCTTATGAATATGGTGATGTATCTGTTGTAGCACCGCTTTTAACTTTAACTATTATTTTTAATACAATCTATGAATACTTTATAGATAAAGATAAAAAAACATTATATTATAAATTGTTTATTAGCTTATTAACAATTCTTGGCGTAATATTAATTAAAATTTAATTTACAGGAAATGAGAAATTTCCTAGTATATATAAAAAAAACAGATTAAATCATTTATATTGTTTAATCTGTTTTTTATTTTTAAATTAAAATTCTGCATTTCCTGTAGTTCTTGGGAAAGGAATTACATCTCTTATATTAGACATTCCTGTTAAATACATTACCATTCTTTCAAATCCTAGACCAAATCCTGAATGTACAACTGTTCCATATTTTCTTGTATCTAGATATGCTTTATATGTTTCTTCATTCATTCCTTGTTCTTTAATTTTATTTATTAATACCTCATAGTTTTCTTCTCTTTGACTACCTCCAATAATTTCCCCAACTCCTGGTACTAACAAGTCTACTGCTGCAACTGTTTTTCCATCTGCATTTTGTTTCATATAAAATGCTTTTACTCCTGCTGGATAGTCTGTAACAAATACTGGTTTTTTATAAATTTTCTCTGTTATAAATCTTTCGTGCTCAGTTTGAAGTCCTGCTTCCCATTCTACTGGATATTTAAATTGGTCTTTATATGGAGTTAATAGTTCTATTGCTTTTGTATATGTTATTCTTTCAAATTCATTATTAACAACATTTTCTAGTCTATCTATTAATCCTGGTTCTATAAATTTATTAAAGAATTCCATTTCTTCTGGAGCATTTTCCATTACATATTTTATAATGTATTTAACCATTGCTTCTGCCACATCCATGTTATCACTTAAATCTGCAAAAGCCATTTCTGGTTCAATCATCCAGAACTCTGCTGCATGTCTTGGAGTGTTAGAATTTTCTGCTCTAAATGTTGGTCCAAATGTATAAATATTTCCAAATGCTGTTGCAAACATTTCTCCATTTAATTGTCCACTAACAGTTAGATTTACTGATTTTCCAAAGAAATCTTGTGTATAGTCAACTTCTCCTTGTTCATTTTTGGGGATATTATCTAAATCCATAGTTGTTACTTTAAACATTTCTCCTGCACCTTCGCAGTCACTTCCTGTTATTAATGGAGTATGAACATATACAAATCCTTGTTCTTGGAAAAATTTATGAATTGCATATGCAACTAAAGATCTCACTCTAAATACTGCCATAAAAGTATTTGTTCTAGGTCTTAAATGTGCAACTGTTCTTAAATACTCAAATGTGTGTCTTTTATTTTGAATTGGATAATCTAAATCTGATGCTCCTAAAATTTCTATTTCTTTTGCATGAATTTCGAAAGGTTGTTTTCCTTCTGGTGTCTCTACCAAATCTCCTTTTACTAAAATGCTTGAACTTATACTTAGTTTTGCAACGTCTTTAAAATTGCTTATTTTATCTTCTTCAAAAATAACTTGAATGCATTTAAAAAAGCTACCATCGTTTAATTCTATAAATCCAAGTTTCTTTGAATCTCTTATCTGCCTAATCCATCCACAAACACTAACTTCCTTTCCAATATAGTTCTTTTGGTTTCTAAAGATTTCTTTGATTTGAATTCTCTCCATATAAACTCCTCCATTTCAATTATTTTAATTGCAAGATGCAAAAAGCCCCTGCAATCTAAAATTGCAGGGACGAATATAACTCCGCGGTACCACCCTAACTTAAGAATTAACAAATGTAACTCTTCACTCTATTAAAATATGCTCCAATGTGTTTCACTTTGTACTGTCTTCTAAAAAGGGCTTTCAGCCAGTGACCCTTAATCTCTAATAGTAACTCTGTACAGCTTTGCATTGTACTATCGCATTATTATTTTTATTTATTTTACATTATTTTTCCTATTATTGTCAAGTAAATTTTGCTTTTTGTTTATTGTCTCCTTGTAAATATCTATTAGGTCATTAATAACAACTTTTTCTGAATAATTATTTTTCGCATAATTTGCTAGTTTTATTCTATCAAATATTTTCTCTCCATTTAATATTTTTGATATTTCTCTTTCTAGCATAACATCGTCTTCTACATCTACCAAAGCTCCAACTTCATCATTTATAAAGTCTGTCATTCCACCTTTATTTGTAGCTACTACTGGAGTACCACAAGCTAGTGCTTCTATTGCAACTAATCCAAATCCTTCAATTCTTGAAGGTACAGCTAAAACATCAGCAATATTATATAATTTACTCAAATTTTCTTGAGTTTGATCCCCTACAAAGACAACATCTTGTAAGTTCAAATTAGCAACTTGAGATTTTAGTTCTTTTAAAAGGCCTCCTCCACCAGCAATTATAGTTAAAATTTTTCCATTTTCATATTTTTTTGCTGCATTAAGCAATACATCTATGCCTTTGTTTTCTGTTAATCTTCCTGCATATAAAACTATTTTTTCATATTTTTTGTTTATATTAAATTCACTTAATATACTTTGCTTTTCTAAACCTTTTAAATAAAAAATCTTAGTATCATATCCATTTTTTAATGTTGCACTTTTACTACTAGCTTCTGGAAAATTTTCCACTACAACTTGATTATTCTTTTTAGATATAGTAATTATTTTATCACATTCATTTATTGCCTTTATACAGTATTTTCCAAAGCTATTATCTATATTATATCCCATCATATCAGAGCCATGTGATGTTATAACTGTGGGCAAATTATATTCAGTAGCTATACTAGACCATATCCATATATGTTGTGTATGTATAATATCTGGTTTAAAATCTGCTATTTCCTCTTCTAATACCTCTCTAAACTTTTCTTTATATTCCTCTAGTTGTTCTTCACTTAAGTTGTAAAAAACTACATCACTTGTAGGATATTGGTCAAAGCATGGCACATTAAATTCTAGTTGCCCTTCTACATTATCTTTGTATTTAAAAAAGATTGGGTGTATTTCTATATCTCCCATGTCTGGAAATTCTAAGCTATTTGCTGCAGTAATTACTTTTATAGTGTGCCCTTCTTCTCTTAATGTTTTTGCTATATTCATTGTGTATATGCCACTACCAGATCCTATTAATGGCGAATGATTTATTATAAGTATCTTCATATTTTCCTCCATGTATATAATAAATATTTTACTATATACCTTTTATATCACTTATAATCTTATCATTTTAAAATTTTTTTAGCAAGTTTTTATATATCGGGCTTAACATCAACTTATACTACGATTTTTTTCCAAGTTTTATTTTTACAGTTCTTTCTTTTTTGTTTCTTAAAATTGTTAAGCTAACTTCATCTCCTATTTTTTTAGTATAAATATAATTTCTAAGTTCACTCATCTTATTTATAGATATATTGTCTATTTTAGTTATAATGTCTCCAACTTTCAAGCCTGATGTTTTACTTGGCCCATCTACAGAAATTTGAGCTATATAAATTCCAGAATCAAAATTAATGCTATTATCCAAATATGGAATAACCTCTTTATCATATGCAAATAATCCTAAATACGCCTCTTCAAAATTTCCATTTACAGAAAAGCTTTCTAAAATAGGTTTTATAATATTTATAGGTATTGCAAATCCTATTCCTTCTGCTTCTTTTATTTTTATTGAGTTTACTCCTATAACTTCTCCTTTAGTATTTATTAATGGTCCTCCGCTATTTCCTGGATTAATGGTTGCATCTGTTTGTATTAAGTCTTCCATATATGAAGCTTCATTGTTTTCCTCTATTTTTACTGTTCTATTTACACCACTTATTATCCCAGATGTAACTGTTCTCTGAAATTCAACTCCTATAGGATTACCTATAGCATAAGTCTTTTCACCTATTTTTATATTGTCTGAATCCCCTAAACTTATATAATTCAAATTAGATGCTGATATTTTTATAATTGCTAAATCCAAATCGCTATCTGCCCACATTACATTTCCATTATACACACTGCCGTTATCTAGTGTTACATAACAATTACTATATTTATTTCCTGCAACATGCCAATTTGTTAATATATAACCATTTTCAGACACAATCATTCCAGTTCCGAGTCCTAGTTCCGAGGTGCTGTTATTTAAAAATATAGAACTACCTGTATTTTTTATTTTTGAAATTCCAACAACAGATTTAATTGTTTTTTCCAAAACTTTTGTTGCATCCTCTTCATCTAATTGTACGTCACTTTTATTTGAAGATAATTTTATTGCTTTATTTTCCTCTTCTTCTGCTGAATACACATCAATATTTGTATACATATCATAAATAAATATACTTGCAGCAGCAACAATTATAATTAAAATAAAATTTAGAAATATTCTTTTAAATTTGCTTTGTCTTTTTTTATATTCGTACATACAAAATCTCCTTTTATAATATCATTTCCTAAATCTGGTATTTTAATCAAAGAAATTGGAATTTGTGAAATGGATGTGTGAGGTGTGCAGTGAGAGGTGGGATTTGTAGGGGCGTATTGCATACGCCCAAAAACGAATTTGTCGGAAATTGTTTGTTTTTATATCTTTGTGTCAAACAGTTTACATTAGTTTGTATTTTATGTTACAATTTAGTAGAATACTTGATTTATAAGTATTTTCGCGATATATATGATGTAGAAAATATTAAAGGTGATATTATGGAAAAGAAATTGTATAACTTAACAAACCCACAAAAGTCTATATGGCTAACAGGTGAGTTTTATAAGGAGACTCCTATCGAGAACATTACCGGTAGCGTAACAATTTTACAAAAAGTGAATTTTAATGCATTGAAGAGTGCTATAAATTTATTTGTTGAAAATAATGATAGTTTTAGACTAAAATTCACTATGCAAAATAATACTGTTCAACAGTACGTTGATGACTTTACTAACTTTGATGTAGATATAGTTTCAGTTTCTTCTGCTAATGATATAAAGCATTTAGAGAAGCAAATGTCTAATACACAATTTAATGTTTTAGATAATTTTTTATACAATTTTAAATTATTTAAATTTGAAGATAACCATGGTGGTTTTATTATAACAGCTCACCATTTAATTTCTGATGCTTGGACAGCTGGTCTTGTTGTTAATGAAATTATGGGTTACTATGAAAAACTAGTTAATTCTCAAGATATTGAAGGAACAAATCCTTCTTACATAGATTATATTTTTTCTGAACAAGAATATTTAAATAGTGAAAAATTCAAAAAGGATGAAGAGTTTTGGAATAGCATTTTTGAAACAATTCCAGAAGTTGCTACAATTCCTTCTATTAGTGTCGAAAAAGAAAACTCTTCTTTAGAGTGCAAAGCTAAAAGAAAACAGTTTGTTATACCAAAAGAAACTATGAATTTAATTAACGATTTTTGTAAAAAAAATAAAGCTTCTGCTTTTAATTTCTTCATGGCTGTTTTTTCTCTTTATATTTCAAGAGTGTCTTCATTAGGTGATTTTACTATTGGGACTCCTATACTAAACAGAGGAAATTTTAAGGAGAAACAAACAACTGGTATGTATATTAGTACAGTTCCTTTTAGAATTTCTATTAATCATGAAAATTCATTTTCGGAATTTTTATCAAATATTTCTACCGACTTTTTAAAAATATTTAGACACCAAAAGTATCCGTATCAATATATATTAGAAAATTTAAGAAAAAAAGATAATACAATTCCAAATTTATATAATATTCTACTTTCATATCAAAATGTTAGAAGTAATAAACAGTCTGCTGGCATTAATTATGATTCAACTTGGATTGGAAATGACTATATCTCTGATGATATTGATATTCACCTTTATGATATGAATGATACAGGAAATATAAATATTGCATATGATTACTTAATAAGCAAATATTCTATTGATGATATTTGTTCTATTCATACTAGAATTTTACATATTATAAATCAAATTTTAGAAAATGAAACTGTTAAATTAAAAGACATTGAGATTGTAACTCCTGATGAGAAGAAAAAAATATTATATGATTTTAATAATACTTATGCAGATTATCCACGTAATAAAACAATTACTCAATTATTTGAAGAACAAGTAGAAAAAACTCCAGATAATATTGCCGTTGTTTTTGAGGATCAAAAATTAACATATAGAGAATTAAACGAAAAAGCTAATAGTTTAGCTTGCTATTTAAGAGAAAACGGAATTGAAAGAAATAATATTGTAGGTATTATGGTAAATCGTTCTCTAGAAATGATTGTATCTATTCTTGCTGTTTTGAAATCTGGTGCTTGCTATATCCCAATAGACCCAGAATATCCTCAAGACAGAATTGAATATATGTTAAGTAACAGTAATGCAAAATTACTATTAACTTTTAAAAGATTGGAAAACAAAGTAACTTTTGATAACAAATTATTTGTTGAGCTTGATAATGAATTATATAATTCTAATAAAGATAATTTAATAAATATAAATAAACCAGATGATTTAGCATATATTATATATACTTCTGGCTCTACAGGAAAACCTAAAGGGGTAATGTTAATTCACAAATCATTGTCTAACCTTACTAATTACTGTAATAATTATGTACAATATTTAAAAGAAAATATTTATAGAACAATTGTATCTGTTACAACAGTAAGTTTTGATATATTTATTTTTGAAACATTAGTATCACTTCAAAAAGGATTAAGATTAGTAATTGCAAATGAACAGGAGCAAACAATTCCTAGATTATTGAATAACTTAATCGAAAAGAACAATATAGAAATAATTCAAACTACACCTTCTAGAATGCAGTTGCTAGTTAATAATATTGATGATATTCCATCTCTTTCAAATTTGAAATTTATAACTCTTGCTGGAGAACAACTGCCTATTTCTTTAGTAAATGAACTAAAAGATTTATGTTCTCCAATTATATACAATGGATATGGCCCTAGCGAAACTACTGTTTTTTCAACTTTAACAGATGTTACAAACTATAATCGCATTACTATAGGACATCCTTTATACAATACACAAGTTTACATTCTAGATACAAATTTAAATGTTTGCCCTATAAACACTCCTGGTGAAATATATATATCTGGTGATGGAGTTGGACTTGGATATCTAAACAATGAAAACTTGACAAAAAAAAGTTACCTACTAAATAAATTCTCTAGTAGTAATATAAAACTTTATAAGACTGGTGATTTAGGATATTTTCAACCTAATGGTGAAATTGTATGTCTTGGAAGATGCGACAATCAAGTAAAAATAAGGGGCCTTAGAATAGAATTAGGCGAAATAGAAAACGAAATAATTAACTTTGAGAATATAACTAATTGTATTGTAGTGAAAAAGATTTCTGAAGATGGACATGAGTTTTTATGTTCGTATTTTACATCTACTGCAGAAATTGATTTGACAAGTCTTAGAAATACTTTACAAAAAAAATTGCCAAAATATATGATACCTCAATATTTTATTAAATTGGAAAAAATCCCTTATACTCCTAATGGGAAAATTGACAGAAAAAGTTTGCCAGAACCAATTATAGAAACTAGATGTAAAAGTATAATTTCACCTAGAAATAATACAGATAAAATATTAATAAAAATATTGGAAAATATATTAACAATTAAAAATATTAGCATAACTGATTCTTTCTTTGAATTAGGAGGAGATTCTTTAACAGCTATAAATTTATGTGCAAAAATTTATAGTGAACTTAGTGTACAAATTTTTGTTAAAGATGTGTTAGAAAATCCTATCATTAAAGATTTGTCTGATATTATCTCATCTAAGGAATTATATAACAAGACCTGCCCTTTAAAGAAAGCAGAAATCAAAGATATCTATCAAGCTTCTTTTGCACAAAAAAGAATCTTTTACTCAACACAAGCTATCTCTGGTGGAAACAATGTTGTATATAATGTCTCAGGTGGATTATTAATAGATTCTGTTTTAGATGTTAATAAAATTAGAAACTGTATTAATAAAATACTTGATAATCAAAGCTCTCTTAGAACTCAATTTGAAATTGTTGATGGTGAGTTGTATCAGAGAATTATTAATCACACTCAAATCAAAATTGATTGCTATAATGGTCAAGAAAAAGATTTACAGTCTATTCTTGATAAATTTCCTAAGCCTTTTGATTTAGCAGTTGCGCCTTTACTTAGAGCCTCTGTATACGTTCTTGATAATAAAAAGACTCTACTTTTACTAGATACTCATCATATAATTATGGATGGTGCTTCTTTGAATATATTAATACAAGATTTTTGTACCTTATATAGTAACAATAATATTGATAAATTAAAATTCGAATATATAGACTATTCAGAATGGGAAAAATCTTTTGTTGAAAGTGACGAAATAAAAAAATATGATGAATACTGGACAAGTACATTCGCTAATTCTCAAATTTCTTCACTAAACTTACCTTATGATTTCCCTGCAAATTCAAAATCTTATGAAGGTGATAAAATATCTTATGACATGCCTAAAGAAACTTTTGCAAAAATAGAAGAACTTGCAAAGAGCCACGACGTTTCTGCATATACAGTATTCCTTTCTGCTTTATATATTTTATTATATAAATATACCGGCCAAACTAATATAATTGTTGGTAGTCCATTAGAAGGAAGAAATTATGAAGAATTTAATAATATTATTGGTATGTTTGTAAACAATATTGTATTAAAAAATGATATTCTACCTGAAAATTCAGTTGACAGTTTATTAAACAGCACGCAGAACATAGTAACAAATGCAATATCAAATCAGCCATATCCTTATGAACTTATACTTAAAAAATTAAATTTAGATAAAAACTCTTCTTTACTTGATGTAGTATTAACTTATCAAAACACAAAAAAATCAAAATATAATTTAGAAAATGCTAATTTAGAATTATTGTATTCAAATACCAAAACTGCTAAATTTAATATTTGGTTAGAAATCATTCCAGATTTAGCTAGATTTAATTTAGAATATAACTCTAGTCTGTTTAAAAAAGAAACAATTAATAGTTTCTTAGAACACTATATATTTATATTAAATCAATTAATTTCTAATACAGCTATAAGTATTGACGATATTGAAATTATAACTCCAAAGGAAAAAGTATTATTAAAACAATTTAATAATACTTATGGACCTATTAATGATGATACAGTTGTTTCTATATTTGAGGAACAAGTAAAAATGCATCCAAACAATATTGCAATTATATGTAATGACAAGACTTTAACTTATGATGAGTTAAATAAAAGAGCAAATAGCTTAGCTCACCTATTAATAGAAAAAGGTATTGGATCAAATGATATTGTTTGTGTAATGACAAATCGTTCTTTTGAAACAATAGTATGTATGATGGCTATTTTAAAAGCTGGTGCTGCATTCTTTAATGTTGACCCTAATTACCCTATTGAGAGAACAAAATATTATTTAGAAGATAGTAAAACAAAATATGTACTTACACAAGCAGAATTAAAGGATAGAGTGTCTTCTATTGAAAATTGCATAGAAATTGATTTAAACATAGAAGATATTTACAATAAAAACTTTGAAAATCCAAATGTTAAAATAAATCGTGAGGATCTATCTTATCTTATTTATACATCTGGTTCTACTGGAAAACCTAAAGGTGCAATGCTAAACCAAGTAGGCTTTGCTAACATGGTTAAAGCTATGACTCTTGTTTTAGATTATTTAAAAGAGGGTAATAAGCATTGTATAGCCTCTGTAACTTCTACACCTTTTGATATTTTCGTTTATGAAATTATAGTTTCATTAACTCATGGATTAAAAATAGCTATGGCTAATAATGCAGAACATAGAAATCCAAAACTTTTAGATGAATTAATTAGAAAATGTCATGTTGATGTTATGACTGTTACTCCAAGTTTAATGAAAATCAACTATGATAATAGAGAACCAGATACTGCATTAGCTCAAGTAAAAAATATGGTTTTTGGTGGAGAACCTCTTCCAGAAAAATTTGTTGAAGACTTAAGGGCTCTAGCAGATGATATAACAATTTACAATATATATGGTCCTAGTGAAATAACTATACTTTGTAATGTTCAAAATTTAAATGGAGAAAAGGAAATTACTATTGGTCCTCCAATAATGAATACTCAAATTCACATATTAGATAAAAACATGAAACCTTTACCTATTGGTGTTGTTGGTGAAATATACATTTCTGGAATTCAAGTAGGTTATGGATACATAGGTAAACCAGAATTAACAGCAGAAAAATTCTTAGATAATCCTTTTGGCGAAGGAAAGATGTATAAATCTGGAGATATTGGTAGATGGACATTTGATGGAAAAGTTCAATGTTTAGGAAGAATTGATAATCAAATTAAATTAAGAGGATTAAGAATTGAGCTTGGGGAAATTGAAAATGTAATGCTAAATGTTCCAACTGTTTCTTCAGCAATAGTAAATAAAATTGAAATAGATGGAAAGGAGGCCTTATGTGGTTACTATACTTGTGACAAAGATGTTTCAGAGGACATTGTAAAAGATGCTTTAAGGAAAGCACTTCCAGCATATATGGTACCTACATACATTGTAAAATTAGATCAAATGCCTTATACAATAAATAGAAAGATTGATAGAAAGGCCCTTCCTTTACCTGAGCTAAACAAACCAGTTGCAAATAATAAAATAAATATTGAGGAATTAAATTCTGTTGAAGAAAAGCTTCTTCAAATTTGGAAAAACATATTAAAAATTGATGACATAGATATCAACGATAATTTCTTTGACATTGGCGGAGATTCAGTTGCAGCAATTAGTATGCAAATAGAAGCGGTTAAATATGGTTTGGAATTTGAATATGGTGATATATTTGCTTTTCCAACTATAAAACAGTTGTCTGCTAATTTAAAAACTCCTGATGAAGTATTTATAAAAAATTATGACTATAGTAAAGTTAATGCTGTTTTAGCAAGAAATACTATAGATAATTTAAATACAATTAAAAAAATCAAATTTGATAATATGTTATTAATTGGTTCAACAGGTTATTTAGGCGCACACGTTTTAGATGCATTTTTACAGTCTAATAGTGGTATTGCATACTGTTTGGTAAGAGAAAAAGATGCTTTAGATATAAAAGAACGTTTAAAAGGAATTCTAAATTTCTACTTTGGAAATAAATATAATGAATTGTTTGACAATAGGATAAAAGTAGTTTGTGGAGATATTGTAAAAGAAGATTTAGGATTGTGTGAAAATGATTATTTAGAATTAAAGAATAATGTTGACATCGTTATAAACTCTGGTGCACTAGTTAAACACTTTGGTATAAAGAAGAAATTTGAAGAAATAAATGTAAAAGGAACTCAAAATGTTATTGATTTTTGTTTAAATACAGGAAAAAGATTATTGCACGTTTCAACAATAAGTGTATCTGGTAACGGCGAAAAAGAAGAAACTGTTATAGAAACTCCTGAAAATATTAATGATAAAAAAATATTTAAAGAGTCTGACATATATGTTGGCCAAAATATTAAAGGAGTATACTCTACAACAAAGTTTAGAGCAGAACTTTTAGTATTGGAAGCAATTGTCTCTAAAGGACTAGATGCCCAAATTTTACGTTTAGGAAATATAACAAATAGGTATTCTGACGGCGTGTTCCAAATGAATACGCTTTTGCAAAGCGCATTAAGTCCTTCATAGAGATTGGTGCTTTCCCTAATTATCTATTATCTCATTCTATTGAACTAACTCCTGTTGATTTAGCGGCAGAAGCTATAATTAAATCTGCTAGCTATACAAGCATTTGCAATGTTTTGCACATTTATAACACAAACTTATTGCCTATTAAATTGTTCGTTGAAACACTTAGTGAATTAGGTATTAACCTATTGCCTGTTCCAGAAAAAATGATGACAGATATTATTACTGGAATTTTAGCAGATAACAAGAGAAAAGAAATTTTATCTGGCATAATATACGATTTAAATGAAAATAAACAATTAGTTTATACATCAAATATTAGATTAAATTGTAATTTTACAGAAGACTTTTTTAAAGAAATAAAATTTAGTTGGAAGACTATTAATAAAGATTATATGATAAAATATATAAAATATTTACAAAAAATAAAATTTATATAAATGAGGGGAAAGAAAATGAAAAATTTAAATATTCAATTCTATTTATTATTAATGTCGGTAGCTATAATGATCTGGTTTTGTATTTACTTATTACACAAAAAAGATCGTAAACAACTTAGTCGCGTCTTTATACTTGATTTAGCTTGCACTCTAATTATTTCTATAGGTGTGTTATTTCAAGTAATATTTACTAACTTTTTTAACGCAGACCCTTTTATATTTGAGAAATTTATTTATATTGGAACATGTTTCTTTCCTGTATGCTTTCTACTAACTAGTTCTATATTTATAAATACTAAGCTTGTATTAACCTCAAAACATAAATTATTATTTATATTGCCATTAATTTCTCTTATTATATTATGGACAAATAATTATCATCATCTATTCTATCAATCATATTCTATAGATTTACAACAAGTTATTTTTGGACCATATTTTTATATACATACATTATATTCTTATTCTTGCATTTTAATTGCAATTTTTAGATTAATGTTATACTCTATTAAGAATTCTGGCTTTTTTTCTAAGCAATCATTACTAATATGTACAGGAAGCGGTATATGTTTAACTATGAATATACTATCCACACTAGGAATTTTAAATTCCTCAATATATACCACTCCTATAGCTTTCACAATTGCTATACTTTTTATTGCTTTTGCTATATTTAAATTTGACTTTTTAAAAGTAACACCAATAGCACTTCAAAGAGTTGTTGATAGAATGTCTGACGGATACATTATTGTTAATGACGAAAATATTGTAACAGATTTTAACCAAACTTTTTTAGACTTATTCTCTCTAAAAACTGGCGAACTTCGAAACATTAATATTAATGATTTAATTACAAAGCTTTCTAAAGATTCAGAGAAAAGACATGCTTTTTTAGATGCAATTAACAAAACAAAATCAAATGATAAAACTATAAAAATAGAAAGGTATTTCTCTCAATTAAATAAATACTTTAATATTGAAGTTAATAGTATAAAAAATAAAAATACATATCTTGGAACCCTAATACTTTTTAAAGATATTACTCAACATACTATAGACATGCAAACAATAAAGAGCAACCAAGATATGCTTATAGAAAAGGAGCGTTTGGCTTCTCTTGGACAGATGATTGGTGGTATTGCTCATAACTTAAAAACACCTATAATGTCTATAGCAGGAGCTGCCGAAGGATTATCTGATTTAATTAAAGAATATGATGCAAGTATTGGAGACCCAGAAGTAACTATACAAGATCATCATGATATAGCAAAAGATATGAATGAATGGATAGATAAAATTAGAACTCATTTATCTTATATGTCTGATGTTATTACTGCTATAAAAGGACAGGCTGTTGCATTTTCAGAACAAACTTCTAATGGCTTTACAGTAAAAGAACTTATAAACTATGTAGATATATTAATGAAACATGAGTTAAAAAATGCTTTAATAAATTTAAATGCTCAAGCAAGCATAGATGTTAATACTTCTGTAAAAGGAAATATAAACAGTTTAGTACAAGTAATTAATAATATAATTTCTAATGGAATTCAGGCTTATCAAGCTCAAGGTAAATCTAATGAAAATATTAATTTTACAATATACAAAGAAAATAGTAATATAATCTTCAAAATAGAAGATTTTGCTGGTGGACTACCAGAAACTGTTCAAGAAAAACTGTTTAAAGAAATGGTAACAACAAAGGGAAAAAACGGAACCGGTCTTGGATTATTTATGTCTTATTCAAATATTAAAGCTCACTTTAATGGTAATTTGAGATATGAAACAACAAAAGGAAAAGGAACAACATTTTTTATTGAAATACCTTTGTTCTAACTGATTTGAGTTTTCAAATATAAAGAAGAAATCTCTTAATTTAATATTAAGAGATTTTTTCTTTATATTTGCTTATTTCATTATATATTTCTTTCCAATTATATACTCTTTTTATATTTGGATTTTCATAGTCTTTGTTATATCTGCTATTCATTAATAATACTGGTATTTTTAAATTACTGTATACATTTTCGCAATGGTATATTCCGGTCATCTATAAATATGTCTATATTATTTTCTTTGCACTCTTTTGCTTTATCTTCTCCGTTAATTACTATTTTATCAACTTCTACTTGTTTATCTTTTAGCCATTTTTCACAAATCTTGTGCACATCTTTTACATTTTCACTGTTCCTTGCGGTTATAATTATTATTGTATCTCCATCTTTTTTTAAAGTATTTATTACTTCCTTTGCGTCTTCTTTTATTTCTACTTCTTTAAAAACTTTTTTTAAATATTTCTCAAAAAAAACTTCAACGCTTTTATCGTTCCATCCAAAAGCTTTATTCCAATCCCATTTATCTCTATCAATTTTATAAATTATATTCTTTTCTTCATTATATTTTTTTGCATATTTAAATAAAATTTCTTCTGTTTTTGTAATTGTATCATCTAAATCAATCCCAATTATCATGTTTATCTCCTTATATAATTTTAGGTGAACTTTTCAGTTCACCTTTTAATTAATTATCATCATCTTCTAAAGCTCCGAACAGCTCATCAAATTTCGCTTCTAGCTCTTTCTGTACATCGTATGATAGTTCATCACTGCTTTCTTGTTTTTGTTTATTTTCTAATTCTTCATTATCTTGTGGCAAAGTTGGAGCATCATTATCATCTTCGAATAAATCATCTAGTGATTCTATTTTTGTATCATTTGCTTTTTCTTGTTCACTGCTTTCTACATAAGGATTATATGGATTATATTTTCTCCAAACTCCTCTATCTATTGGATCTATATCATTATGGCTGCAAGCAAATCTATTTACTAGCCTTAAAGTATCATATTTAAAATAATAATATTTTCTTGCCTTTATTGGTTTAATTCCTTTCTCAAATATGATACACATATCGTTGTCTAATCTTCTAAGCTCGTCTGGAGTCATAAGAGCTCTTGCCATAACTTGATCAGATTTATTATAGCCTTGTCTCCACATGTTTTTATCTTTACTAACAGACCAGCTATCTCTATTTATTGTTTTTTCTCCTAATTCTTTAGAAAAATACTCTACTGTTTTTTGTGAGTTACTTCCTAAAAACAATGTAGTATCACAGTTACCTATTATTGTTTCATGCGATTTTTCATAAACAGCTTCTAATTGATCTAGGTTTTGTAATATAACACTAAATGATATTTTTCTACTTCTTGAAGTTGATATTTTTTTATCAAAATCTGGTATTCTACCAATGTTTGCAAACTCGTCTAATATAAAATATGTAGGTTGTGGTAATGCTCCCCCTTTTAAGTCTGCAAAGTCATATAATCTTTGTATCATTTGTGAGAAAAATATTGTAAGCAAAAAGTCATATGCAGCATGTGTATCTGATGAAATTACATATACTGCTGTTTTTCTGCTTCCTATTTCCTCAAAATTTATTGTATTTGTAGAAGTAAGTTCTGCTATTTCTTTTGAATCAAATTTACCAAGCTTTGATTGAAGTGAAGAAAGAATAGAACTATATGTTTTCTCTGGTGCAATTTCTATAGATTTATAATTCATTCTAGCAGGATGATCATATGGTAATTGATTCATAAGTTCTGTTAATAAATTTCCTGCTCCACTATTATTAGCAGCTCTAACTAATTCGGCACAACTTGCCAAGTTTTGTTCTTCTTCTGGTCTTGTTGCTAATAAATAATATATTAATGCTTTTAATAGCATTTCTGCCATATCATCCCAATATGGGTCAGATTGATTTTTTACATCGCTTTGACCTTTTACTATTGTGTTTGCTATAACATCTACATCTATTTCACTTTGTATGTGCATTAAAGGATTATATCCATCACTATTCTTAGGATTTACTAAATTAAATATTTTTATATCATACCCTTGGCTTTTTAAATATCCTGCTGTTTTATCATATAATTCACCTTTTGGGTCTGTAAACACATATGATCCTAGAAGTTGGTATGCATTTGGAATAACATATGATGCAGATTTACCAGATCCTGAACCGTCCAACTACTAATACGTTTACGTTTCCTCGTTTATCTACTGGTAAATAATGATTTTCGGCAAGTAATATTCCTTTTTTCTTGCTTAAAACACTATATTGTTCTCCAGAAGCCCAATCACTTGATCCGTGCTCTATATCTGTGTATTCATTCTTTGGCATTGACTTTACAATTCCTACTGCTAGTATAATTAATACACCTATTGTTACATATCCTTCTGTTTTCCAATAAATAGATGAATATTCTGGTAAGAATATTTTTGACATATTTGAGCCTATTGAACCTATATTAGAAAATAATATATCAAAAAATTTATTAATATCAATATTTCCGCTAGTTGTTGCTTCTTTTATGCTAACCGCTATAGGCGCAGAAAGCAATATGGATAAAGCAACCCATATTGCTAACGCTATTATTAATGCTATTTTACTTTTTTCTAAAGCATTCTTAACTTTATAATTCATAACTTATCACCTTTTCATTTGTATAATTATCTATCACCTATTTCTGCTTGTTTATTACTCTTTTCTTGTGCCCATTCTCCTTCTAATGCTATAGTTAAAACTTCCTCTTTTTTTGGACTATCTTTTTTTACTGATTTAGTAGGTGGTATTTCTGTCCTATTCTTCAGATTTGAAACTACTTCTCCTCCTACAACTGTTATTATATTTTCTACATTTGTAGATTCTATGCTCATAATTATTCCCCTTCCCTATTAATCTTCTCTCTAACCTCAAACGCAAAATAACTTTTAAAAGGTTTTAACTTGCATTTGCCTTTTACCTCATTTGTTTCCTCATCAAAATATAAAACTGGCTTTATTTCTTCTGTTGTTTCTGGGTCAATTATTGAAATTGGTCTTTTTAAATTTGGTGTATATTGAACTTCTTTATACTCTGTTTCCTTTTCATTATAAAGTGTTGTAAATTTTATAGGCATTGGTTTTTTAGAAATTTTTACTTGTGCATCTTCTAAAATTCCTGTATTTACTACTACCTTTTCATTACCAAAAGATAATATCACTAAATGATCTCCTTCCGGCGCAGGTTTGTTTACATAAAATGTTTTTTTCTTTTTTTCTCCTACTAATTCTTCTGTAAAGTCTAGTCTTTCAACAGTAAATTTAGGAGAATTTTCTTTTAGCTCCTCTTTTGGTGTTTTATTTACTTGATATATTACTGTATTTACATTTTGTGGATCTGTTATACTAAAATGTTTTCCTTTTATAAATTCCTCCATGCTTATAATAGCACCTCATTTCTACATATAATAATGTATTTTGTCGTATGTATAATCACAATTATAATTATACCTCATTTTTATGTTTATGTCAACATTTTAAATTCTCTATATATTACTATTTAGTAAACCAATATATTATCAAAATTATAGTTGTGTGTTTGCTATGAAAATAAATTTTCTGCATTGTTATTTTATTGATCTCGGGTTAAATGTTGAAATGCTTTTTAGTTTTTCAAATAATTCTTTTTCATCTTCTGTTAACTTTTTAGGAACTACAGTTTTTACTTCTGCTATTAAGTCCCCTCTACTTCCTCTTCCATCCTTATATCCTTTTTGTGGTATTCTGACTTTTTCTCCGCTTTGTATTCCTGGAGGAACATATAGAGAAACTGTATCATCAACAGAGTCTATGTTTACTCTTTTCCCTAATGCTGCTTCCCATGGTGTTAATAGTAGATCTGTCACTATATCGTAACCTTGTAGCTTAAATTTATTATTGTTTTGGATATTTATTTTTATAAACATATCACCATTTTTTCCACCATTTTTTCCTTGCTTTCCTTGTCCTAAAAGTCTTACTTTTTCTCCATCTCTTATTCCTTCTGGTATCTTAACAGAAAAAGTCTTCATTTTACCGATTCACAGTTCTTAGTGATATCTTTTTTTCTGTTCCATAATAAGCATCTTCTATTCCAACATTTATTTCTGTTTCTATATTTTCCCCTTTAACCGGAATTTTCTTCTTTTTCTTATTTTCTTCTTTTTCTTCATTGTTATCTGGTGAACCAAAAAACATACTAAAGAAATCACTAAATACAGAGTCTATGCTTCTATTTTCCTCGTTATCTTTCTGGTCCTGCTTATTTCCAACATTTCTATTCCAGATTCTATCATATTTTCTTTTACTAGAAGGATTAGATAACACTCTATATGCCTCATTTATGTCTTTAAATCTCTCTTCTGTTCTACTATTCCCTCCATTTACATCTGGATGATATTTTTTTGCTTGTTCTCTAAAAGCTAGTTTTACTTCACTTAAGTTCACTTTATTAGTTTCTAGTCCTAATATTTTATAATAATCTTTAAAAATCATTTCAACATCCTCCTACAAAATTTGTCTGCAAATTTTGTAATATTAACTCTTAACTATATTACTTATGTTTAGCTTTATTCTTGAATGATTATAGCATAAAAATGCCATTTTGTGAATATAACTTATGTAACTTTTTTCGTTTTTTTATTGCTTTTTTTTTATTATTTGAATATAATGCATATAAGATTATTCTTAGCGGGGGGATTTTATGAGAAAAAACATTTATTCAAATGAAAACTCTCAATACAAAATTATAGCTGTAGATGATGAATCTGGAATACTCGATTCTTTAAAAGTTTTTTTAACTAAATCTGGTTATAGTTTTGTTGGGATAACTGATCCTATTGAAGCAATAGAAAGAGTCAAAACAGAGCATTTTGATTTAATGCTACTTGATTTTATTATGACTCCTGTTCATGGTGATCAAGTTGTAGAAGCAATTCGTAAATTTAATAAAGATTTATATATTTTGTTGCTTACTGGTCACAAAGATTTAGCACCTCCTTTAGAAACTATTAGGAGATTAGATATTCAAGGATATTGCGAAAAAAGCGACAAATTTGATCAATTGCTATTACTTATTGAATCTGGAATAAAAGCAATATCTCAAATGAATTTAATTAGAAAAATCAATTTAGAATTAAAAGATACTTATGATAAATTAGAAAAAGCTTATTTAGAAAGCATTGAAACTTTGCGTTATACAGTAGAAGCTAAAGATACATATACTAGAGGTCATTCTGATAGAGTTTCTGCATATTCGGTTTTACTAGGAGAAAAGTTAGGTCTTTCTGAAAAAGAACTTAACGATTTAAAAATAGGTGGTTTATTCCACGATATAGGAAAAATTGGAGTTCCTGACAGTATACTTCTAAAAGATTCTAAATTAACAGATGATGAATATTCAGAAATAAAAAATCATCCTGCAATAGGTGCTCATATATTATCAAATGCAACTATTTTCAGTGACATTATACCTATAGTAAAGCATCATCATGAACGTTTTGATGGTTTCGGGTATCCTGGTAAATTAAAAGGAGAAGAAATTCCATATTTAGCAAGAATAACTGCTGTTGCAGATGCATTTGATGCAATGACTTCAAAAAGGACTTACAGAAACTCTTTATCTTTAGATATTGTTAAAGCTGAATTGGAAAAGTGTAAAGGAACTCAGTTTGACCCTGAATGTGCTGACGCATTTTTAGATATATTAAATAATGATTATGATAAAATTCAAGAAATTATGAAAAAGTTCAACCCAGAACAATAGAGAGAAAGATTTCGGACGGACTTTTTTCTTTCCAGTTTAATAGATAGTAAAAAGGAAACTATTAAAAATTTTTTAATAGTTTCCTTTTTGGGTAAAAGAAAAAAGCCCGTCCGAAATCTTTCCATTTTGTTTTTTATTCAATTCCTAGATATTCATTGTATGTGCATTCTCTGTCTATTATTTTTTCTTTTCTTAAGTCTATTATTCTATCAGCAACCGTTTGTGTTAATTGGTGGTCATGAGATGTAAATAATAAGTTGCCTTTAAATTTTTTCATTCCTTCGTTTAAAGCTGTAATACTTTCCATATCTAAATGGTTTGTAGGTTCATCAAAGATTAAAAAGTTTGCACCAGAAAGCATTAACTTAGATAATACACATCTTACTTTTTCACCACCTGATAAAACTTTTACATTTTTCAATGCTTCGTCGCCTGAGAATAGCATTCTTCCTAAAAAGCCTCTTACATATGTTTCATCTGGGTCTTTAGAATATTTTCTAAGCCAGTCTACTAATATTTCATCTCTTTCAAATAAATATGAATTATCTTTTGGGAAGTAGTCTTTTGTTATGGTTTGTCCCCATATAACTTCTCCACTATCTGGTTCTATCTCACCTGCAATTATTTGGAATAATAATGTTGTAGCTAATTCATTATCAGATAAAACTGCAATTTTATTATCTGCTTTTACTGAAAAAGATATATTTTTTAACACTTCTTCTCCGTTTACACTTTTGCATAAATTTTTTACTGTAAGTATTTCTTTTCCTGGTTCTCTATCTGGTTTGAAATCAATATATGGATATTTTCTGTTTGATGCTTTTATTTCTTCTAATTGTATTTTTTCCAAAGATTTTTTTCTTGAAGTTGCTTGTTTAGATTTTGAAGCATTTGCACTAAACCTTGCTATAAAGTCTTGTAACTCTTTTATTTTTTCTTCTTTCTTTTTATTTTGTTCTCTTGCTTGTTTTAATGCTAATTGGCTTGACTCATACCAAAAGTCATAGTTTCCTGGGTAAACTTTAATTTTTCCAAAGTCAACATCTGCTATGTGTGTACAAACTTTGTTTAAAAAGTATCTATCATGTGACACAACTATAACAGTATTTTCAAAATCTATTAAAAAATCTTGTAACCAATTTATACTTTTTAAGTCTAAGTCGTTTGTTGGCTCATCTAATAATAAAACATCTGGATTTCCAAATAAGCTTTGTGCTAATAGCACTTTTACTTTATCTTTTGCTTCTATTTCTTTCATTAATTTATAATGCATACTTGCTGGAATTCCTAAGTTGTTAAGTAGTGTAGCAGCATCTGATTCTGCATTCCATCCATCTAATTCTCCAAATCTTTCTTCTAGCTTTGCTGCCTTTAATCCATCCTCTTCTGAAAAATCTGGTTTTGCATATATTTCTTCTTTTTCTTTCATTATACTATAAAGTTCATTATTTCCCATTATAACTGTATCCATTACAGTATTCTCTTCATAAGCAAAGTGATCTTGTTTTAAAGTAGATAGACGCTCTCCTTTATCTATAGAAACATCTCCTTTACTTGGTTCTAGTTCTCCAGATAGTACTTTTAAAAATGTAGATTTTCCAGCACCATTAGCTCCTATTAAGCCATAGCAATTTCCTTTTGTAAATTTAATATTTACATCTTCAAACAATACTCTTTTTCCAAATCTTACGGTTACTCCTACTGCATTTAACATTTTTTTCCTCCTATAACATATCTCTTTTTTTAAGCCATATAACTGTCCCAAAAGATATTAATAACGATATTCCTATTACTATTGCAAACCCATGTGGGCTTGTTGCAAATGGTAAAGGTACATTCATTCCATATATGCTTGCTATCAATGTTGGTATCGAAAGCACAATTGTTATTGCTGTTAAAAACTTCATGACTATATTCAAATTATTAGAAATTATAGATGCAGAAGCATCCATTGTTGTGTTTAAAATGTCACTATATATTTTTCCCATTTCTATAGCCTGTCTATTTTCTATTATTGCATCTTCCAGTATTTCATCATCTTCTTCATATGATTTTAATATTTTTCCTCTTGCAGTTTTCTCCATAACTAATTCATTTGCTTTTAATGATGTTGTTATATAAACTAAACTGTTTTCTAAGTTTAGTAATTGTATTAACTCTTCATTTTTCATTGTTCTTTTTAATACACCTACTGTATTTTCTGCACTTTTGTTTATTCTTTTAAGGTCTGTCAAATAGTATGACGCATTTAAATATAATATTTGTAATACAAATCTTGTTTTCTTGTATGTGTACATGCCTTTTATTCTACCTTTTTCAAAGTTGTCTATTATTCTGTTCTTTTTTAATGATACTGTAATAAAAAATTCGTCTCTTACTACAATTAATCCTAACGGCATTGTTGTATAAACTTTTTCTTCTTTATTATCTTCGATTATTGGAACATCTATTACAAACAAAGTCATGTCATCTTCCATATCGATTCTGGCTTGCTCTTCGTAATCTAGTGGATATTTTATAAATTCATCTTCTATTTTTAAATTTGAGCAAACCTCTTTTATTTCTTCCTCAGATGGGTTTACTAAACTAATCCAGGACCCTGGTCTAAACTCTTTTATTTTTTCAAATTTATTCGTTTTTAAGTCCGTATTATAAATGTTTAACATAAACCTCACCCCTTTTAATTTATATAATTTTAATGCACAAGCATTTAATATTATATCATATTTTTATTCCTTTGTGTAGTTTTTTATTTTTTCTTTATTTTTTACATATTTCGACATAATTTATATAATTCCTATGTTATGATATATTTATAGAAGGTGATTACTATGGATAAAAGAGTTGAATTATTAGAGAAAAAAACTATAATTTTTTTAGAAAAAACAAAAAAAGAATGTGAAAAATATAAAACAGAAAGAAAAATTTTATTTGATTTTTTTGAACAAAAAAATGATTTAGATTCTTGGGAATTTTATTTAAATAACTTAGAAAAAGAAACCACATAAAGATATATGGTTTCTTTTTTGGTGCACCATCAGAGACTCGAACTCTGGACCCACTGATTAAGAGTCAGTTGCTCTACCAACTGAGCTAATGGTGCTTATTTCAATGGTTGTATTATAATACTAAATTTTATCTTTGTCAATAAATAAAGCTCTTAAATTTTAAATGGGAAGGATTTACTGTTTCCCCTCCCATTTATTATTTTTATATTCCTTCCGCTGTATTATTTGTTATTGTGTTGGTTTCCTTTTCTGTTTGGGACGGAGTTGGCGTTGGTTCTGGCTCCGGCTCTGAAATTGGTTCTGGTTCTTTCTTTGGAGTTGGTTCTGGCTCTGTTTTAGTAGTTTCTTCTTTAGGTACAGTACTTGTTTCAGTTGTTTTAGAAGGTCCTCTTTTTATTATTTTGTTCATAGGATCATATGTATCTGTAGATAGTACCGTGCTTGACACTTGCGCTCCATTTAATTTTAAGATTTTATATGTTATACTTTTGCAACCATTCATTCCATTTTGAGCAACTTTTTCTTTTCCGCTTGCTAAACTATTATCTGTTTCATAAACAACATTATATGGAATATAACTTAATATTTTGCTAGATATCTCAACTTCATATTCAACTTCTTCTTTTATTCCATAGATACTAATTTGTGCAACTCCGCTTCCTATTGATGTTTTTATCATAATTGGATATTTTCTTGTGTTTTTAAATTTAAAATCATATGTTCCATAAACTACAGTTGCATCTTTTCCCGCACCTACATATCCCGCTAAAAACATATGGTTATGTCTTTCTACAATATCTAAATTTGCATAAACTACAGCATCATATAATGTAGAAGATATTTGGCATATTCCTCCTGCAAGAGTTTGAACAACTTTTCCTCCTGCAAATCCCCCGGCCTCTTTGTAACCAGCTTCTGCTGTTCTTTTTCCTAATGTTTTATTATAAGAAAAAGTCTCACCCGGGCTTACTACTACTCCATTTAATTTTTGCATAGCTAACTTTAAATTTGTTGTTCTCGGAGTATTACTTGCATCATACCTTGTGCTAAATGTAGAAAGCATATCTGGAAATGCTTCTGTTCCTATTTTATTTGTAGTTATTTTTGGAGTCGTTATTATTAATGGAATTTCATATTCCTCTTTATCCTGTTCAAGAATTGCTTTTGCTGCTTCTTTATCAAAATTTATGCCATTCACATGTGGAAATATTTCAAATGGATCCTTTGTATAATAAGCATCTTTAGGTTCCGTATGCACTTCATTATATATTTTTTCTATATCTATATTGCTTGGCTCTACTTCATATATTTCTAAAATTATATCTTCGTTTTTTTCTTTCTCTATTCTCTCAAGGATTTCTCTTTTTAAGACTTCTTTTTCTATAGTATTTCCTTTTGTTCCTTTTGAAATATATAATTTTTCATTTTCTATATAATAGCTTGGTTCAACCACTGCTCCTGGAATTTTTACTGTAATATCATCAATTATTTCATCAAGTAATTTTTCATTGTACTCATATTCTAAATCTAAATTTTCTTTTTTAAACCTCGTCTTTAAAATTGTATAATTATCTACAAATATATTATTGCTTCTTCCAGTGTTAAATGCTTTTTCTACTGTTTCCTCAATTTTATACTTTACTTCGATTTGGGCTAGTTTTATTGAATATTCAAAGTCGTTGTATTTCACATTAATATCTTTATCTAAATTTTTGTTAACTTCTTCCTCTATTTTTTCTAATGCCTCTTCTTTTGTTAAATTTTCTACATTTATTCGATTTATTATTACTCCTCTTATTATTCTATTATTATTCATATTTAATAAAGCAAAAATTGAGCAAAGAAATATGGCTATTAATAAAATAATTGTAGATACTACAGATATAATTATTATTTTATTTTTTTTATTTTTTATCTTTTCTTTTTTGCTCTCTTTAGTTTTTGTTTCTTCTATGTTTTCTATTTCTTTTTTTTCATTTTTTTCTATTTTTGTCTCCACTTTTTTTTCATTTAATTCTATATTTTTTTCTTTATCTACTACTTCTTTTATTCCATTGTCTTTCTTTTGTTTTTCATCTTTTTTTTCGTTGACTTCCATATTCCTTCTCCTGACATAAAATAATATTTTTCTATTTTATATTAGCATAACTATTATTCTTTTACAATATTTTTTCATTATTAATTCTTTTTCTTTTTATTAATTTTACGCCAGCTTTTGGTTATATATTACTATTGTATAAAAAACACTTCATTTATAGGTTTGTTTAATGCTTTTGCAATTTTTTCCATCACCTCAAAGGATGGATTTTTTCTTGTCCCTATTTCTAAATGACATAAATACCCTGTTGAAATGTCTGATAACTTCGCCAATTCATATAGAGTCATTCCTTTTTCTTTTCTTATTACTTTTATCTTGTTATTCATAATTTTAGCCCTCCTTTATTGTCTATTTAACAATATATTAACATATACCTTTTTGACAAGTCAAGTTTTTTTGCTAAATTTTTACATTTTTATAATTTACTAGTAGACAAATTACATTTTATTCTATATAATATGCTTAGATTTTGTAAAATAAAGGAGTGCATATTATGATCGGTGATATGATTGCAAAAGTTAGAAAAGAAAAAGGAATGACTAAAACGGAGCTTGCAAGACTTACAGATATAAATATAGGTCATTTAACACATATTGAAAAAGGTGAAAGAAATCCTAGTCATAAGGCTTTAAAGAACATATGTAAAGCTTTAGATATACCTTACCAACAATTAATGTATACATATGATAAACAAATTAGCGAAGAACAAGAAACTTATGAACTTATTAATCATATATCTTACAATAAAGTTCCTGCTGTAAATAAATTAGATAGCTTTATAGATTGCCCTTCTGCTATCCCAAGTGCTTCTATGGCAGTCAAAGTAAATGACACTAGTATGGAACCTTCTTTAAAAAAGGGAACTTATGCTTTTGTAGAATTTAATTCTCTTTTAAATAGCAAGGAAGTTGGTATATTTAGTGTTGATGGTGAAATACTTATTCGTAGATTTATTAACAGAAAAGGTAAACTTTTATTACGAGCAGACAATAAAGAAATAGATGATTTAGATGTAACTAATTCAGCTAATTTTTATATAATTGGTAAAATTTTAAATATTAAATAATTTTTAAATGTTTTTTGTAAAAAATACTTGAATATTATATTTTTTAATAATATAATGTTTCTACTAAAGATAAATATTAAGAGGAGAGTAAAATGGAGCTTGTAAAAAATATATTTTTTAATACTGATAAATTACTAAAAAATAGTACTGTAAAAATCTCTTATACAGGAACTTTTTTTGAAAATAACTCTGAAGAAGTTTATATACACTATGGATTTGGTACTTACTGGGATAACCTATCAGAAGTAAAAATGGAAAGAACAGAACTTGGCTTTCAAGCAGAAATAGCTCTTATAGATAGTGATTCTTTTAATTTCTGTTTTAGAAATGAAAAAAATGAATGGGATAATAATAATTTCGAAAATTATGTGTTCCCTTTAGAATCTCAAAGTACAGATTTAATAATTTCAGAGATAAATTCATCTTTAGATAGGCCTAACAAATTAAGAAAAAGTTATTTATGGAGTAAAAAAATTAGATTAGCAATATATAAAATTATTACTTATGTTCCAAAATTAATTTCTGGAAATTATAAGAAAAAAATAACTAATAATGATTAAAGAAGTGGTGCAAAACCACTTCTTTTTTAAATTACGTATCCTCCATTAGGAGAAATTATTTGACCAGTAGTAAATTCGTCTTCAATAAGCCATTTAACACATCTATATATATCTATCGGTTTACCAATTCTATTTAATGGTGTTTCTTCCTTTATTTGTTCTTTTATAGCATTGTCTATATTGCTATTCATATCCGTATCTATCACTCCTGGTGCAATTGCATTTACTCTTATATTTGATAACCCCAATTCTTTTGCAAGAGCTTTAGTTAATCCATTTATTCCTGCTTTAGATACTGAATATGCAACTTCACATGATGCTCCTACTATTCCCCATATCGAAGAAATATTTATAATACACCCATTTTTATTGTGTATCATATTAGGTAAAGCTTCTTGTATTGTAAAAAATGCCGAATTCAAATTTGTACTTAGCATTTCATTCCAATCTTCATCTGTAATATCATTAAACATTTGTAACTTAGCAATTCCTGCATTGTTTATCAATACATCTATATTATTAAATTTATCTATTGTAAATTTAATAAGTTTTTTTACATCCTCTCTTTTGGATACATCTGCTTTAAATATTTCTATTTTTATCCCTTGATTTTCTAATTCTTCTTTTATTTTTTTTGCTTCCTTCACCGATTTATTATAATTTAATACTACATTATACCCATCTTTCGCTAAATTTTCCGCAATACATTTTCCTATTCCTCTTGAGCCACCTGTTACCAATACTGTTTTCATGGTTTCCTCCTTATTTTAGCTATATTTTTTTCTTGATTTTCTTCCATTATTTAGATTAGCACCTTTATATGTACTTGTCAAGGAACTACTTTTTGCAATTTAAACAGATCATATTTTCCCTCTTTTGTGTTTGTCATTTTAGCAATATTAAAGTCAAAATTAAAACAGACCATTAAAATAACGTTCTGCTTTAATTAAAATGGAGCCGCTAGTCAGACTTGAACTGACGACCTACTGATTACAAGTCAGTTGCTCTACCAACTGAGCTACAGCGGCATATTTTGTTGGTGACCCGTACGGGAATCGAACCCATGTCTCCGCCGTGAAAGGGCGATGTCTTAACCGCTTGACCAACGGGCCTTAAATAAACAAATACTAATTTATAAATTAGTATTTGTTTTGGTGAGCTATCCGCGACTCGAACGCGGGACAACTTGATTAAAAGTCAAGTGCTCTACCACCTGAGCTAATAGCCCATAATTCAAAAAAAGAATTATTTAAGCAACTGCGTTCCTCACAGTTGCTTAAATATCTTACAATATTTTTTTGCATTTGTCAATCTTTTTTTAAAATTTTATCAATTTTTTTGTTATTTTTATGAATTTATCTTTTCTATCAATTCATCTACATCTATTCCATGCACTTGGCAAGCTTCTTCTATTGTTTCTTCTTGAGATGCTGGACATCCTAAGCAATGCATTCCTGCCTCTAGTAAAATATTTGCTTTTTCTGGTGCTATTTTTAATAATTCTCCAATTTTTGTTGTTTTTTCTATCATAATTTTTCCTCCTTCAAAACCTCGAAGAGTCTTTGTATTTTTAATTTTCTACTCTTCATTTTAGTTTGGTAAACAAAGTTATGTCCATTATTACCAAAAAATTTTATCATATTTTTTAAAAAAAGTATAGACAAATTTAAAATAATGTATTATTATGGTAAAAAATGGAAAGGAGTGTTTTATTATTTTAATTCATACTTTTTTTATTTCTTTTATTATTAATCTTTTTATTGTTCTTTATTCAATTTATTCTCTTGTTAATATTATAGTTTTCCATAATTTGCAAGGTCTTAAATTAAAAGTAAAAAAAGATTCATTTGACTTATAGGAGGTTTTCTTGAAATTTATCAAAAAATTTTTATTACCTTTTGTTTTTTCTACAATATTGTTTTTTATAGTTATTATTATATTTTATCCAATTTTTACTGCTAAGTCTTTAATTTTTCCATATTCCTTAAGTAAGTTTGACATTGCATTAGAATACCCTACAGTTTGGAATTATATAAAAAACCTTTATTGTATAACATGTTTTATTGCAATATATTTATCAGTTTTTTCTTTGCAAAGTTTTATATTTGTAAAAAAACAAAAGAAGCAAAAAAAGCCACATTTATTAAATTTATCTAATTACAATACTAATTTTGATCTACTAATTGGTTCAAATAACAAAAATGAAAAAGTTTATATTCCTGAAAAAGGCCTATATCAAAATATTCTTGTTACAGGGACTATTGGCTCTCGGTAAAACCGCTTCTGTAATGTATCCATTATTAAACCAATTATTACAATCTACCTCTCCCAAATTTGGAATGTTAATTTTAGATGTAAAAGGTAATTTCTATAAACAAGTTCTAGAGTATTCAAAAACTTATAACAGAATTTCTGATGTAATTGTTATAGAACTTAATTCTAATACTCGATATAACCCTTTAGATAAACCCCAACTTAATGCCTCCGTTTTGGCAAATAGATTAAAAACCATTTTAGAACTTTTTTCTACTAACAATTCTGAATCTTACTGGTTAGATAAAGCACAAGAAATATTAACAGAGGCAATTAAACTATGTCGATTATATAACAATAATTACGTCACTTTTACTGAACTACATAATTTAATAAATTATGATGATTATTATAAAAGTAAAATAGAGAATTTGAGATTTATATTTCAAACTGGTAAATTATCACACAAAGATATTTTTAATCTATATTCATCTCTTAACTTTTTTGAAAATGAATTTAAAAATTTAGACTCTAGAACAATTTCTATATTAAAATCAGAAATAAGTAGAATTACAAATACATTCATATCTGATTATGAAATATCTAAAGTATTTTGTCCTAATAAAAAAGATATTAATTTTAATGGATTTAAAGATGTAATAAATAATAAAAAAATTGTTGTGTTAAACATGAATATTTCTAAATATAGAAATCTGTCAAAAATTATAGCAGCATATTTAAAACTTGACTTTCAAACAGAAATATTGTCTCAGCTTTCTTCAGACAAAGAAGTTTTACCAACAATATTTATGTGTGATGAGTATCATGAATATGTAAATGCATCTGATGCAGATTTTTTTGCTCAAAGTAGAGAGTCTAAATGCATAAGCATTGTTGCTACTCAAAGTTATTCTTCATTACTAAATTCATTAAAAAATGAATCCACTGTAAAAGTAATAGTTCAGAATTTAGTTAATAAATTATGGCTCAGAACAGATGATATATTTACTATAGAAAATGCACAAAAACAAATAGGAAAAGAAGATAAACAAAAAATTTCAAAAAGTATATCTGAGAATGCTTCTGAAACAAATTTTAATTATTTTACAAATTCTTTAGTATCTAAAAAATCTAACATTTCTGAAAGTATTTCTACTAATATTCAAAATGATTTTGTTTATGATACAAAATTTTTCACTCAAAATTTAGAAACATTTTCTTCTATTTCATTTTTGTCTAATGGTTACAAGATTTTAACTCCTACAAAATTGAAAATGTTTCCATATTTTAAAAAATAATTTTATAGATTTTTTATAAAAATCTAAATATATTAATAAGGATGGTATTTATGAAAAAAGTTTTATTTACAGTAGCTCTGACTACATATATTATATTAATTTTATCAACAACTGTTTTTGGTTTTACACCAAAATTAGTAAATAAAATAAATGATGCTTTTAAAGATATTGAAGGATGGATTATAAAAATC
>CAKPJM010000001.1 GCA_934162625.1 uncultured Clostridia bacterium | reverse complement strand
TTAGTTGCAGTTTCAAATAGTCCACCATTTAATGCTACTGAAATCGTTACGCCTACTAATATTAGCATTACTATTATTGTTATAATTAGGGCTATTAAAGTGATTCCATTAAAATTTGGGTGCACAATGTGCATTCCATGTGCTTTTTGTTTGTTTCTTTTTGAAGATTCAGGACAGTATCCTGTAATTTTCTTTTGGGCAGATAAAGGGTTTGCCCCTACATTCTTTAATTTTTCCATTTATTTTTCATCCTTTCTTTTGTAGTTTATTATGAAAGAATGGTATCACATGTTATTTTGTTTTTTAATATTTTTTATGTTTATTCATAATTATATATTTTGCACTTAGACATAAGATATAATAATGGCTATTTTTTGAAAGCTTAATTATTTATATAAGCATTTCTTAGATATACTTAATTTGCTTTTTCATTTTTCTTTTTTTCGGCAAAACTTCTTAAATTTCATCAAAGGGAAAAAATGGTAATTATAGAAAATATATAGTATACAAATAAAAATTTTAGGAGGCACAAAATGCAAGTTGAATATAATCATAAGGACAAGCTATTAGTATTAAAAATAGAAGAAGAAATAGATCACCATAGTAGTGAAAAAATAAGGAAGAGGGCAGATTACGAAATTCAAATACATATACCAAAAAAGTTAGTATTTGATTTTTCAAATGTTACATTTATGGATAGTAGTGGAATAGGAATGCTAATAGGCAGATATAAATTAGTGTCGATGTTTCGGGGGAAAAACTTGTATAATTAATGTAAAACCAACAGTAAAAAAAGTTTTAGAAATGTCTGGAGTTTTAAAATTAATACCAATAGAGGAAACGGAGGGAACAAAACTTGAAAAATGTGTATGAAAATGAGATGAGGTTAGAATTTTTAAGCAAATCTAATAATGAGAGCTTTGCAAGAATAGCAGTAGCTGCATTTGTAGCTCAACTTGACCCAACTATAGATGAAATATCAGATATAAAAACAGCTGTTTCGGAAGCTGTAACAAACTGCATTATACATGGATATGAAGAAAAAGAAGGAATAGTAAAAATAGAATGTAGATTGTTTGCAAATTCTATAGAAATAGAGATTTCAGATAATGGCAAGGGAATTGAAAATATTGAAAAAGCAAGGCAAGCATTATACACATCAAAACCAGAACTAGAAAGGTCGGGGATGGGATTTACAATAATGGAAAGCTTTATGGATGAAGTAAAAATAGAATCAGTACTAGGATTAGGTACAAAAGTAACAATGAAAAAGGTAATAAAAATACCAGAAGAGGAAAAAGTGGAAATTTAATACACAAAGGAGTTACAATGTACGAAATAAAAAAGGAAGATTTATTAAAGGCCCAGAACAATGATAATGAAACTATGACTAAGATAATAGAAACAAATTCAGGGCTGTTATGGAGTATAGTTAAAAGATTTTTGGGAAGAGGCTATGAAGCCGAAGAATTATATCAAATAGCATGTATAGGATTTATAAAAGCAATTAAACGTTTTAATACAAGCTACGATGTTAGAATCTCTACTTATGCAGTGCCATACATTTTAGGGGAAATAAAAAGATTTATAAGAGATGATGGTCCAGTTAAAGTAAGTAGAAGTTTAAAAGAATTATGTATAAAAATAAGAGAAATTCAAAAGGAGTATTTAGCAAAAAAAGGTGAAGAAATAAGTGTAATTGAGATTTCAAAAATTTTAAAAGTATCAAAAGAAGAAATAGTAATGGCTTTAGAAGCTGAAAGGCCGATAGAATCAATAGACAAAGAGGCATATAATGAAGACTCAAGAGGAGAAAGCAAAATTAGCAAAATAGATAATGGAAAAGATGAAACAGGAGCTTTGATAAATAAAATTTGCATAAATAACCTTATAAAAAATTTAAATGACAGGGAAAGAAATATAATTATACTTAGGTATTATAAAGAAAAAACTCAAAGCGAAGTTGCAAAACTCTTAGGAATAACACAGGTACAAGTTTCAAGATTAGAAAAGAAAATATTACTTAATATGAGGGAAAAAATTGCGGGATAAATACATTGGCAGTACTTTATATCTGTCAATGTATTTATCCCGCAATTTTTTCTTGCAAATTATATAAAACAATAATATAATAAATGCAATAATATTAGGAAAGGAAACTAATATGTTAAAGAAACAAGGGTTTGTAAGAGTAGGAGCTGTAGTCCCTAAACTAAAAGTAGCAGATACAGAGTTTAATTGTAATGAAATAATAAAACAAATAGAGATTGCAAGTAATAATAAAATTCAAATAGCAGTATTTCCAGAATTATGTATTACAGGATATACCTGTCAAGATTTATTTGAACAAGATACATTACTAGAAGAATCAGAAAAGGCGCTAAATAAAATTTTAGATTATACAAATAAGTTAGATATTATTTGTATAATTGGCATGCCAATCAAATCAGAAAATCAGTTGTTCAATACAGCGGTTGTAGTCCAAAAAGGAAAAATACTTGGAATAGTTCCAAAAACCTTTATTCCAAACTATGGAGAATTTTATGAAAAAAGATGGTTTGCATCTAGTAAAAATGCAAATAAAAAAGAAATAGAGATATTAGGCAAAAAAGTTCCTTTTGGTATAGATTTATTATTTAAAGATAAAGAAAATAACGAAATTTGCTTTGGAATAGAAATATGTGAAGATATATGGGCAGTAGAGCAACCAAGTAACAAACTAGCACTACTTGGAGCAAATGTTATATTTAATTTATCTGCAAGTAATGAAGTTATAGGTAAAAAAGAATATAGAAGAGAATTAGTAAAAATGCAATCTGCAAAAACAATATCAGGATATGTATACTGCTCTAGTGGGGTAAACGAATCAACTTCAGATTTAGTATTTTCTGGAGAAAGTATGATTTTTGAAAATGGGTCTTGCCTAGCAAATAACGAAAGATTTGATTTTGAAAGTAATATGATTTTTACAGAAATAGATACAAAAAGACTTGTAAACGATAGAAGAAAAAATATTAGTTTTATGGGAAATCCAGTAGATTTAGAATATAGGGAAATAGAAATAAATATACCAGATAATATAGATAATTTAACAAGAGAATATAGCAAAACTCCATTTGTTCCGGAGGATAAAAAAAAAATAAGTGAAATTTGTGAGGAAATTTTAAATATACAAAGCTATGGGCTGGCTAAAAGATTGTTGCATACAAATATTAATAAAACAGTAATTGGAATATCAGGAGGATTAGATTCAACACTTGCTTTTTTAGTAATAATTAAGGCATACGAGATATTAAACATTCCAAAAGAGAATATAATTGCAATAACAATGCCGGGCTTTGGAACAACTTCTAGAACACATAATAATTCGATGAAGCTTATAAATGAATATGGAGCAACATTTAGAGAAATAAATATAACTAAAAGTTCTTTACAACACTTTGAAGATATAGGACATGACAAGAATATAAAAGATGTAACTTATGAAAATGCTCAAGCAAGAGAAAGAACAAAAATACTGATGGACATTGCAAACAAAGAAAATGGATTAGTTGTTGGAACAGGTGATTTATCAGAATTAGCTCTTGGATGGTGCACATATAATGGCGACCACATGAGTATGTATGCTGTAAATGCAAGTATTCCAAAAACATTAGTGAAATATATAATAAAATGGGTCGCAGATAATAGCAAAGAAGAATGCAAAAATATAATTAATGATATATTAGATACGCCAATATCACCAGAGTTATTACCACCAGACGAAAAAGGCAATATAGAACAAAAAACAGAAGAACAAGTTGGACCATATATATTACACGATTTCTTTTTATATCACTTTTTAAGATATGGAGCAGAACCTAAAAAAATATACATATTAGCATGCAAAACATTTAAACAAGATTTTAAAGAAGAGGAAATAAAGCATTGGTTACAAGTTTTTATAAAAAGGTTTTTTACGCAGCAATTTAAAAGAAATTGTATGCCAGACGGACCAAAAGTAGGAACAGTAAGTTTATCTCCAAGAGGAGATTTAAGAATGCCAAGTGATGCAAGTTATAATATTTGGTTAAATAATTTTTAATATATTTGGAGGGAATAATATGTTTAATTATGAAGATTACGAAAAATCAGCAGAGTATATCAAGGAAAAGATTAAAGGTAGAAATCCTAAAATAGCAATAGTGTTAGGGTCTGGGTTAGGAGGATTAGCAAAAGAGATAAAAAATGAAATAATAATAAAATATAAAGACATACCAAACTTTCCAGTTTCAACAGTAGAAGGACATGCAGGAGAATTAATAATTGGAGATTTAAATGGAATAGAAGTAATTGCAATGAATGGAAGATTTCATTATTATGAAGGATATGAAGTAGCACATACTGCATATCCAATTAGAGTATTTTCTTTATTAGGAATAGAAGATATTATACTTACAAATGCAGCAGGAGGAATAAATACAGATATAGAACAAGGAAGTCTTATGATTATAAATGACCACCTAAGCTTTTTTGCAGAATCAGTATTGAGAGGAAAAAATGAAGATAAATTTGGAGTTCGTTTCCCAGATATGTCTGAAGTATATAGTAAAGAACTAATTGAAAAATTAAGACCAATTATGTTAGAAAAGATGGGAAGATGTTATGAAGGTGTATATGCGTATATGAAAGGACCTTGTTATGAAACACCAGCAGAAATAAGAGCACTAAGAATATTAGGAGCAGATGCAGTAGGAATGTCAACAGTTCCAGAGGCAATAACAGCAAGACATTGTGGAATAAAAGTAGTGGCAGTTTCATGTATTACAAACATGGCAGCTGGGATTGTAAAAAGAGAATTATCTCATGAAGAGGTAAAAGAAACAGCACAAAAAGTTGAAAAAAGTTTTGTAGAAACAATAAAAGAATTTGTAACAAAAATATAATTGGAGTGAATAATTTATGAATTTGCCAAATAAATTAACAATATTCAGAATTTTGCTAGTACCAATAATGGTAATAATTCCATATTTAAATATAAATGGAGAAGTTTTAGGAATATCAATTGCATATTGGATAATGGGATTAATCTTTATAATTGCGTCATATACAGATCATTTGGATGGAAAATTAGCAAGAAAAAACAATCAAATAACTACATTTGGAAAATTTGCAGATCCATTAGCTGACAAAATATTAGTATTAGCAGCAATGCTTATATTCGTAGAAGCAAAAAGTTTACCTGCGTGGATACCAATTATAGTGCTATTTAGAGAGTTTGTAGTATCAGGATATAGATTAATAGCTGTAGAAAAAGGTGGAAAAGTAATAGCAGCAAGTATTTGGGGTAAAATAAAAACAGTAACACAAATGATTGCAATAATATTAATGTTTATAAATATTAATAATACAAATATATTTGGCGCATTTATAAAAGGAAATTTAATAGGAGCAGAACTAATAATAAATATACTAGCGACAGTATTCATGATGATTTCTGTGATAGCAACAATTTTTTCAGGATGGGACTATGTAAAAAATGGCAAAGAACTATTAAAGGATTAAAAAAGAGGGAAAAAGGGGACAGACCCCTTTTTCCCTGAAAATTTTAAGGTATACTTTTAACAAAGGAGGAAGACTAATTGGACAAGCAAAAAGCCAAAAAACGTATTGATGAATTAAATAAACTTACAGCATATTATGCTAAAAAATACTATGATGAAGATGCACCAGAGATATCAGACTTTGAATATGATATGCTTATGAATGAACTTAAAAATTTGGAAAAAGAGTTTCCAGAGTTTATAAGCAAAGATTCACTAACTCAAAAAGTTGGAGGAACTGTAAAAGAAGGATTTGAAAAGGTGACACATATTGTGCCACTTCAAAGCTTACAAGATGTATTTTCTTTTGATGAGTTATATAGTTTTGATGAAAGAATGAAAAAATTTGGTGATAGTATTAAATATGTTGTAGAAACAAAAATAGATGGATTATCAGTTGCATTGGAATACAAAAATGGAGAATTTGTAAGAGGTGCAACAAGAGGAAATGGACAAGTTGGAGAAGATATTACAGATAATTTAAAAACTATTAAGAATATTCCTAAAAAACTAAAAGAAAATATAGATATAGTAGTAAGAGGTGAAGTCTTTATATCTAAAAAAGATTTTGATGAATTAAACGAAAAACAAGATGAGGAAAATAAATTTGCAAATGCAAGAAATTTAGCAGCAGGTTCATTAAGACAATTAGATAGCTCAATTACTGCTACTAGACCTCTTGATATTTACATTTTTAATGTTCAAAAAAGTGATACAATAAAATTTACATCACATTATGAATCTTTGCTATATTTAGAAAAAATAGGCTTCAATGTAAATCCTGTAAAAATATTCTGCAATAATATAAAAGAAGCCGTAAAGGCAATAGAAAAAATAGGAGAAGATAGAGAAAAAATTCCATTTGGAATAGATGGAGCAGTTATAAAAGTTGATGATTTAGATTTAAGAGAAAAAATTGGTACAACATTTAAAGTGCCAAAATGGGCTATTGCATATAAATACCCACCAGAGCAAAAAGAAACAATATTAAAAGATATTATATGTAATGTTGGAAGAACAGGAGTAATTACACCAATGGCAATATTAGAACCAGTAGTGGTTGCAGGCTCTAAAATATCTAAAACAACTCTTCATAATGAAGACTTTATAAAAGAAAAAGGGTTAAAAATAGGTGACCATGTACTAATACAAAAAGCAGGAGATGTTATTCCAGAGATTGTAAAAGCATTAGTAGAAAAAAGAACAGGTAACGAAAAGGAATTTGAAATGCCTAAAACTTGCCCTGTTTGTGGAGCAGAAGCCGTAAGAGAAGAAGGAGAAGCTGCTGTAAGATGTATAGGAGTTGAATGCAAGGCTCAAAACTTAAGGAATATTATTCATTTTGCTTCAAAAGAAGGAATGAATATTGAAGGATTAGGCGAAAAGATAGTAGAACAGTTATACAATAATAAATTAATAGAAACAATTGCAGATATATATTATTTAAAACAAGAAGATATAGAGAGTCTAAAAAAAGACGGGAAGAAATTTGCAAAAAACTTAATAGACGCAATAGAACAAAGCAAAAACAATGATTTAGATAGATTGATTTGTGCAATTGGAATAAGACACATTGGAACAAAATCTGCAAAAACACTTGCAAGAAGATTTAAAACAATGGAAAATTTAAAAAATGCCACACTAGAAGAATTGGTAATGACAGATGATGTAGGAGAGATTACGGCAAAAAGCATTTACGAATTCTTTAAACAAGAGCAAACACAAGACTTATTAAATAAATTAGAACAAGCAAATGTGAATATGGAGTTAAAAGAAGAAACAAATAGAGATAACAGATTTGAAGGAAAAACATTTGTATTAACAGGCTCATTAGAAAACTATACCCGTGAAGAAGCAAGCAGCATTATAGAAAGCTTCGGAGGAAAAACTTCAAGCTCTGTATCTAAAAAAACAGACTATGTTTTAGCAGGAGAAGAAGCAGGCAGCAAATTAACAAAAGCAGAGGCATTGGGAGTTAAAATAATATCAGAAAAAGAATTTCAGGAAATGATAAAATTGTAAATTGTTTGAACGATTCTAGGGACAGTCCATCTTTTGTCGAATGACAAAAGGGGACTGTCCTGAATTTTTACTCGGAAACTCAAATCGGCGAGAAGAAAAGTGTGTCAAAGTCGATCTTTTGTCTAGAGAAAAAATAAAATTCAATTATATTAAAAATAGTTTTAAATTAAGAAAAATGGTTATTCTAAAAATAGAGTAATCATTTTTTCATTAATAGTAAAAATTGAAAAAATTTCTATTTAATAAAAATGCTATAATCGCTATTGCTTTTGAGATTTCTTTATTTTATTAGAAAACTCAAATCGGCGAGAACAAAATTAAAATATATTCAATTACAAAATAAGCTATTTTAGGAGGAATTTGTTTTTTATGAAAACTTTAAAAAAGGTTTTATTAGTAACAACATTATTAATAATATTTATATATGTAACAAATGTAACTACTATTCCAAATGAAATTATTTTATTCAAAGGAGAAAATTTAAATTTGCATTTAATTTTTGGACTTAAAATTGACAAATCATCAAATGAATATGAGGCAATTCAAACTGCTAGCAATATAAGTAAAAACAATGCAGTTGAAAAAGAAACCGTAGGATTGAAGTTGTTTAATATAATAAAAGTCAAAGATATAGAAGTAAACACAATTCCTAAAACTTCGGTAATACCTCTTGGGAATTCAGTAGGTTTAAAATTATATACTAGTGGAGTATTGGTGGTGGGAAAGACAGAAGTAAAAGGACAGAAGCCATATGAAAATTCAGGAATAGAAGAAGGAGATATGATAGTAAGAATAAATGAAAAGGAGGTTACTTGTACTGCAGAATTAATAGAGAGTGTAAATGAATCAAAGGGTGAAGATTTGAATATTAAATATATAAGAGATGGAGTAGAACATACTGCTAATATAGAGCCAATAAAAACAAACGAAAATGAATACAAATTGGGGTTATGGGTAAGAGATGGAGCTGCAGGAATTGGAACAATTACTTATTATGAGCCTTCTACGAAAAAATACGCAGCTTTAGGACATGGAATTGTAGACATTGATACAAGTAAACTTATTAATATATCTGCAGGAGAATTAGTTACCTCTAGGATAGCGTCTATAGTAAAAGGAAAAGAAGGAACACCAGGGGAAATAAAGGGAAGTATTGTAAACCGGCCAGACTATAGGGAATGTTGGGATGAATACAGAGTTTGGAATATATGGAAATATAACTAATACAGCTGAACTAAATATTAATAGTAATAATGAAATAGAAGTTGCTAATAGGGAAGATATAAAAACTGGAAATGCAAAAATATTGTTAAACCTAGAAAATGGAGTAAGAAAGGAATATGATATAAACATAGAAAAAATATACAAAAACAATAATTCTAATAATAAAAGTATGTTAATAAAAGTTACAGATCAGGAATTAATAGACTTAACAGGAGGTATTATACAACGGAATGAGTGGAGCACCAATAATACAAAACAATAAATTTATAGGAGCTGTAACTCATGTGCTAGTAAATGATCCTACAACAGGCTATGCGGTATTTGGAGATATAATGATAAAACAATCTAGAGGAATAAGCTAAGTCGTAGATTGTCACAAAAAGCATAAATATGTCATAATATATAGTATCCTAATATAGGGGGAGGTGCTTTATATTATGGAACCACAAGTTGATATATGTTTTAAAAAAGAAAAAAAGAGAAAATGCTGTATGGAAATAGCAATATTTATAATAGTAGTATTATTAGCATTTGCAGTTGGATTAATAATTGGTGCATTAACTGGACTTGTAGAATTCTTGGGAACAGGAGCAATAGTATTGTTCTTGGCAACCTTGGTAATACTATTAATAATTGAAATTGCAATGTTAATATGCTGTAGAAGAAAAACTTGTTAATATTTGTAGTATTGGGTCGCTAGTTTTAGCGACCCAGATGCATTTATTGGAACCCGAGTGCAAAGAGAGAAACTTTTAGGACGGACTTTTTTCTTTCCAATTTAATTGGAAAGAAAAAAGTCCGTCCTAAAAGTTTCTCTTCATCAAAATCTAATTTATTGAGAATTTTGTGACAATCCCTGAAAATTATTTAATATATATTGCCAAAGATACTAATTTAATATAAAATAGCTAAGAGAAAAATGAAAAAGAGGTAAATATATGGCAGAAATTTTAGATGGTAGAATGGTTGCAAAAAAAATAAGACAAGGCTTAAAATCAGAAGTAGAAAATTTAAAAGCAAATGGGATAAATCCTAAGCTTGCGGTTATTATGGTAGGCGAAGACCCAAGCTCTAAAATATATGTAAGAAATAAAAGTATGGCATGTAACGAAGTAGGAATAGAATATGAGGAGTTTTTACTAGAAGAAACTACAACAATGGAAAAGTTATTGAAATTAATAGAAAAACTTAATAAAGATGATTCTGTACATGGAATATTGCTTCAAAGCCCAATTCCTAAAGGCCTAGATATAAATGAAGCTTTTAGAGCCATAGACCCTAAAAAAGATGTGGATGGGTTTAATCCATTTAATGTAGGAAAACTTTGTTTAGGACAAGATACATTTGTTTCTTGTACACCATTTGGAATTATAAAATTATTAGGAGAATATAACATAGAAATTGAAGGAAAAAATGCAGTTGTTGTTGGAAGAAGCAATATTGTAGGAAAACCTATGATGCAATGCCTGCTTAACAAAAACGCAACAGTTACTGTATGTCATTCAAAAACAAAAGATTTAAAAGAAGTAACAAAAAAAGCAGACATTTTAGTGGTTGCAATAGGAAGGGCAAATTTTATTACAAAAGATATGGTAAAAGAAAATGCAGTTGTAATTGATGTTGGAATTAATAGAGGCGAAAATGGTAAGCTATGTGGAGATGTTGAGTTTGAAGAAGTATCTAAAGTTGCATCATATATAACACCAGTTCCAGGAGGAGTAGGGCCAATGACAATTGCTATGCTTATGAATAATATTGTTAAAGCAGCAAGATTACAGAATTAAACAATGAGACCTTAGCATTAGCTCAAAATAACAAGATATAAATAAAATATGGGGGCAAACAGTACTGCAAATTTTGTATGCGAGTCACCGTCCTTGGTGACTGGCATACAAAAAATTACTGAAAAAATTGCAAGGAGGCATTTATGAAAAATGTAGAGTATTGGATTTGGCTCTCAAGAATAGAAGGAATAAGTAGTAAAATATTAATTGAACTAATAAACAAATATAAAAGTCCTAAAATATTATGGAATAAAACGAAAGAAGAACTATTAGAAGATGGAATTAAAGAAGAGTATGTAGAAAAGCTAATAGATAGTTCATGTAGAACCAGCCTAGATAAATACTTAAACTATATGGAAAAAAACAATATAGAGGTTATTAGCTTATATGATACATATTATCCGGATAAATTGAAAGTAATTTATGATCCGCCAATTGTTTTGTATGTAAAGGGAAACAAAAAGATATTAAATAATAAGTCTATAGCAATAGTAGGATGTAGATTGCCTACAGCTTATGGAAAAAATATAGCAAATAAAATGTCATATAACTTGTCTATTAATAATATTAATATAATAAGTGGATTAGCAAGAGGAATCGATACATGCTCACATATTGGGTGCTTAAAAGCAAAAGGAACAACAATTGCGGTAGTTGGATGTGGATTAGATAGAGTATATCCAGGAGAAAATAAAGAATTATTTGATGATATTATAAAAAGTGGTGGAGCAATAATATCGGAATATATTATAGGAACGAAACCGCTAGCTAAAAATTTTCCAAAAAGAAATAGAATAATAAGTGGCTTATCTAATGGAGTATTAATAATTGAAGCTAAAGAAAAGAGTGGAACACTAATTACAGCAGATTTTGCTCTAGAACAGGGAAAAGAAGTTTATGTAGTGCCTGGAAATATAACTAGCATTAATTCTTTTGGAACAAATGAATTAATAAAACAGGGAGCAAAAATAGTAACAAATATACAAGACATATTAGAAGATTTGAATTAGATAGATTGAATTTTGAAATCATTTATAATATAATAATATATATTTTATAGGGAGGAAAATAATATGCCTAAAAAGAAAAATAGTAAAGATAAAAGTACCAATAAAAATATAGATGAAACAAAAGTATATAAAACAAAAAGTAAAAAAACAGGTAAAAAAAGAAAAATACCAGTTAAGAAAATAGTGATAATAGCTTTGATAATTTTACTAATACTTGCAGGAATAGGATTTGGCATTCTATGGGGAGTAATAAAAGAAGCAAAATTAGATGTACAAGACTTAGCATTAAAATATGAAAACTCAGTTGTAGTAGACAAAGACCGGAAATGTTATTGCAGAGCTTAGTGGAGACGAAAACAGAAAATTTATAAAAATATCAGAAATGGCAGAATACTTACCAACAGCATTTGTATCCATAGAAGACGAAAGATTTTATGATCACATAGGAATTGATGTAAAAAGAACATTAGCTGCGACAGTAAAATATGCACTTAGTAAAGTCGGAATAGGTTCTTCAAGCTATGGAGGAAGTACAATAACACAGCAAACAGTTAAGAACATAACAAAAGAAAAAGATAGAACATGGCAAAGAAAAGTAAAGGAAATGGCAAGAGCGTATTACATAGAAAAAGAATTGTCAAAAGACCAAATATTAGAGCTATACTTAAACCTAATATTTATGGGTGGAAATACTAATATATATGGAGTAGAGGTAGCATCTAACTATTATTTCTCTAAGAGCGCAAAAGACCTAGATTTAGCAGAATGTGCATTTTTAGCAGGAATAAATAATACTCCTAATAGTTATAATCCGTTTGTAGAAGATAACGAAAAAGTTATGGAAAGAATAAAAACAAGAACAAAGACAGTTCTTAACAAAATGAATGAACTAGGGAAAATAAAATCTAAAGAAGAATACGAAGCAGCAATTGCAGAGGTTGATGCAGGATTAGCATTCAATAAGGGTACAATTGTAGAAAATATATATTCATATCATACAGATGCAGCAATAATGCAAATAATAAACCAAATTATGGAAGAAAAAGACTTAAATTATGATGCTGCATTACTATATTTATATAGTGGTGGATTTACAATATATACAACTCAAGATAGCAATATACAAAATATAATGCAGACAGAATTTGAAAAAGATAAATATTGGGTAAAAGGTAGAGACAAGAAAAAAGACGGAACTTTAGTAAATGAACATTCACAAGCAGGTATGACTTTAATAGATCAAAAAACAGGATATGTACTTGCAACATGTGGAGGATTAGGCAAGAAAACAACATCTCTAGGATTTAATAGAGGAACACAATTAGTAAAACAAACGGGATCTTCTATGAAACCATTGGCAGTAGTTGCTCCGGGTATAAATGACGGATTGATTACAGCAGCATCAGTATTTGATGATGTTCCATATAGTATATTTAAAAACTATAGTAATTATAGAGGTTTAATTACTGTAAGATATGCAATTGAAAGTTCACAAAATATACCAATGGTAAAAGCAATGCAAGTTGTAACTACACAAAGATCAATAGAATTTCTAAAAAGTGTAGGAATTACAGGACTAGTAGATGCAGATAACAACCTAGGATTAGCACTTGGAGGATTAACAAATGGAACTAGCCCATTAGAAATGGCAGCAGCATATGCGGCAATTGCAAATGATGGGGTGTATATAACACCTACATTCTATACAAAAGTTGTAGATGGAAACGGAAATACAGTATTAGAACCAAAGCAAGAATCAAGAACAGTTATGTCTTCAGCAGCAGCATATGTAGTAAAAGAAATATTAACTCAACCAGTAAAATCTGGGACATCAACCCATTGTGCAGTTTCTGGAATGAGCACAGCTGCAAAAACAGGTACAACAAATCAAGATTTTGATAGATGGCTTTGCGGATTTACTCCATATTATACAGCTGCAACATGGTATGGATTTGATGAAGGCGAAACAGTAAGAGGATGGTCTTTGAGCCCTTCATCTCAAATTTGGGCATCAGTTATGAAACAAGCACATAAAGGACTAGAGGGAAAAACATTTGCTCAAACAAGACCAAGTAATGTAGAAACAGCAACTATATGTAAATCATCTGGATTATTGGCAACAGAAAATTGTAAAAATGATCCAAGAGGCAATCAAGTTTACACAGAATATTTTGTAAAGGGAACAGTTCCAAAGAAAACATGTGAATGTCATGTTAAAGTAGAAATTTGTAAAGAAACAGGACTACTGGCAAATGAATTTTGTCCAGAAAAAGAAGAAAAGGTATTTATAACAAGACCAAATTACGAAACAGATACAGCATGGAAAAGTGCTGCAGATGCACAATATATGCTTACAATAAAAGATACATGTACAACACATACACAAGCACCAGATACAACGAAACCCGTAATTAAGATAAAAGGAAAAGACAATATAATATTAAAAATAAATGAAAGCTATACAGATGAGGGAGCAACTGCTACGGATGATAGAGATGGAGACTTAACAAGCAAAATAGAAACAATAGGAAGTGTGGATACTAAAAAAGCGGGAACATATAAAATAACATATACAGTTAAAGATTCAGCAGGAAATACCGCAACGGCAACAAGAACAGTAATTGTAAAAGAAGATAAAAAGCCAGAGGAAAAACCTACAAATACAGTAGATGGAGGAAATAACACTATAACTAACGAAGTAAGCAATAATACAGCAAACAATTCTATATAGAAAAATAATATAGGGCGTGCATTGTACGCCCTATACAAAAAGATTTTTAGAAGTATAAATGGGAGGATTTATGAGTATATATTTTTATAATACATTAACTAAAACAAAAGATGAATTTAAGCCATTAGAAGGAAATGAGGTTAGAATATATTCTTGCGGACCTACAGTATATAAAGATGCGACAATAGGAAATATGAAATCATACATATTTATGGACACTTTAAGAAGGGTGCTAAAATATAATGGGTATACATTAAAACATGCGATGAATATTACTGATGTAGGGCATTTAGTATCAGATGGAGACGAAGGCGAAGATAAAATGGTTAAAGCTGCAAAAGAGGAAAAAAAGACTCCGCTTGAAATAGCAGCATTTTATACAGAAAGATTTTTAAAAGACTTTGATAGATTAAACATAGATAGACCAGAAATAATATGTAAAGCAACTGACCATATAAAAGATATGGAAGAATTTGTTAAAAAACTTTTAGATAATGGATATGCATACGAAACTTCTACAGCAATCTATTTTGATGTATCAAAACTAGATAAATATGGAATACTTTCTGGAATAGATTTAAGAAACCAAAAAGCTGGTGCGAGAGTAGAAGTTGATGAAGAAAAAAGAAATCCATATGATTTTGCACTTTGGATAAAAGCCCCAGAAAATCATATTATGAAATGGGAAAGCCCTTGGGGATTATGCTATCCAGGTTGGCATATAGAGTGCTCAACAATGAGCAATAAATACTTAGGAGAAGTATTTGACATTCATACAGGAGGAATAGACTTAGTTCCAACACATCACGAAAATGAAATAGCTCAAAGCAAAGGAGCTACAGGAAAAATTCCTGCAAGATTTTGGATGCATTGTGAATTTTTATTAATAAATGGTGGCAAAATGAGCAAAAGCTTAGGAAACACATACCTAGTTCAAGATATTATTGATAAAGGATATGAGGCACTAGCATATAAAATGATGTGCTTTACATCACATTATAGAAACAAACTAAATTTTACATGGGAAGCCTTAGAAAGTAGTCAAAATGCCTTAAACAGACTAAGAGAAGGATACCAAAAACATAGTGAAGGCAATAAAGTTATAGATGAAAGCATAATTGAAAATTATAAAAGCAGATTCTTAGAAGCAATAAATGACGACCTTAATATGCCTGTTGCAATGAGTGTAGTTTGGGATGTTGTAAAAAATCCAGAAAAATCAAAACAATTTGCTAAATTACTTTTAGAATTTGATAAAGTTTTAGGAGTAGATATAGAAAAGAGTGAAGATAAAAAAGAAATAGAATTACCTCAAGAAATAAAAGATTTACTAGAACAAAGAAAACAAGCCAGAGAAAATAAAGACTGGGCTTTATCTGATAAAATTAGAGATGAATTAAAAGAAAAAGGATATATGGTAAAAGATACAAAAGAAGGAATGACAATTGAAAAAATATAAGAAATTTAATTGGAGGAAATTTTATGGGAAAGAGAAGTAATTATATCAATTGGGATGAATATTTTATGGGGATTGCATTATTGTCAGCCGAAAGAAGTAAAGATCCAAATTCACAAGTAGGAGCTTGCATAGTAAGCGAAGACAATAAAATTTTATCAATTGGATATAATGGATTTCCCATGGGATGCTCTGATGACGAAATATCATGGGATAGAGAAGGAGAATTTGCAAATACAAAATATCCTTATGTATGTCATGCAGAACTTAATGCAATTCTTAATTATACAGGAACAACATTAAAGAAAAGTAAAATATATGTAGCACTATTTCCATGTAATGAATGTGCAAAAGCAATAATACAATCTGGAATAAAAGAAGTTATATATAAAAGTGATAAATATAAAGATACAGATAGTGTAAAGGTATCTAAGAGGCTATTTGATATGGCAGGAGTAAAATACACAGAATATAAATCAAGAGGAATAAAATTAGAATTGGATTTATAAGAAAAACAAATGGGGACAGACCCCTTTTGTCCAGAAGCATATCCGGACAAAAGGGGTCTGTCCCCATTTGTTTGAAAAATCAATTTATAAGGCCATAAATTTAGTACATATCTATTGTAAAAAGAAACAAACTAGTATAAAATATAATAGTTATATTGGAGGAATAATATGAATTTAGTAAATGAAAAAAATATAGAAAAATATAATGAATTTTTAAAAAATCACAATAGATGTAATTTTCAACAATCTGTAGAATGGGGAAAAGTAAAAGAAGCTTGGAAAAATGAAATAGTTTTAGCAGAGGATGAAAAAGGAAATATAATCGGTTCAATTAGTGTACTTATTAGAAAAATCCCTATTTTTGGAAATTTAATGTATTCTTCTAGAGGCCCTGTATGTGATATACATGATGAAAAGGTTCTAAGACAGCTTACAGAAGGATTAAAAGAACTTGCAAAGAAGTATAATGCATTTGTCTTAAAAATAGAACCAGATATCAAAAGTGAAGACAAAGAGTTTAGAGAAATTGTTACAAAACTTGGATATGGAATAAAAGATGATGCTAAGAATTTTAGTGAAGAAATACAACCAAGATATGTTTTTAGATTAGACATAAAGGATAAAACAGAAGACGAAATATTTAAGGCCTTTCACCAAAAAACCAGATATAATGTGAGATTAGCAACTAAAAAAGGTGTAGTTGTAAAAGAAGGAAAAAGGGAAGACTTAAAGGATTTCCATGAAATAATGAAAATAACAGGAAAAAGAGATGATTTTATTATAAGACCATTGGAATATTTCCAAAAAATGTATGATGAACTAGGAGACCATGCAAAACTATTAATGGCATATTATGATGACAAGCCTATTTCTCGGAATATTTGATATAGATTATGGAAATAAAGTTTGGTATTTATATGGAGCTAGCAGTAATGAACATAGAAATTTAATGCCTAATTATTTATTACAATGGGAAGGAATTAAATATGCAATTAGCCAAGGCAAAGATGTATACGATTTCAGAGGAGTATCTGGGGTTCTAGATGAATCTCATCCACAATACGGTTTATATAGATTTAAAAAAGGATTTAATGCAGAATTTACAGAATTTATAGGAGAGATATATTTAGATTTTAAACCATTAGTATATAAATTATATAAAATATCAGAAAAAATATTTAAAAAAGCAAGAGGAATAGTAAGAAGACTAAAAGGAGAAGTAAAATAAAATGAAATCATTAGTTATTAATAAAGATGATTTAAGACATAATATAAATGTAATAAAAGAACTGGCAAGATTAGATATTCCAGATGATAATGGACAAGAATATAATTTAATAGGCGTCGTAAAGGGAAATGGATACGGACTAGGATTAATAGAATATTCTAAATTTTTAATAGATAATGGAATTCTTACACTTGCAGTTGCAACAGTAGAAGAAGCACTAGAATTAAGAAAAGCAGGAATAAAAGAAGATATTCTTATGATGTCTTCTACAAGCCTAGAAAATGATCTAAAAGAATTAATAGATAATGATATAATAATAACAATTGGGTCAAAGGAATGTGCAAATATAGTAAAAAGACTAAGTAATAAATCAGATAAAAAAATAAGGGCACATATAAAAATAGATACAGGGTTTGGAAGATATGGGTTCTTATATAATAATATAAAACTTATTATAGATACTATAAAAGAATTATCTAATATTTCGATAGAAGGAATGTATTCACATTTTTCTCTTGCATATTATAAAAAAGATAAATGGACAATAGAGCAATTTAATAGGTTTATGGAGGTAGCAGAAGCATTAAAATTAAATGATATAAATATAAAAACTTTGCACATGTGTAATTCTCCAGCATTTTTAAACTATCCAGAAATGCATCTTAATGGTGCAAGAATAGGATCTGCTTTTATAGGAAGAGTTGATGCACAAAATGATGTTGGACTAAAAAGAGTGGGAGAATTAAAAACAAGTATAGCAGAAATAAAAACTGTACCAAAAGGGTATAATATAGGATATTTAAATAGCTACAAAACCAAAAAAGAAACAAAAATTGCAATAATACAAGTAGGGTATATGGATGGATATAATATTACATTAAAAACAGATATGTTTAGATTCGTAGACAAACTAAGAGGTTTATCACATAGCATAAAGAGTTTCTTAAGGAAAAATAATTTTAAGGTTAAAATAAATAACAAGAAGTATAATGTAATAGGAAAAGTTGGAATGTACCATATGGCAATAGATATAACAAATAGCAATGTTAAGATAAACGACTTTGTTTATTTAGATGTTAATCCACTTCATGTAGATAGTAGAATTAGAAGGGAGTATATATAAATGAAGCAAAAAAAGGAAAACTTTTTTAAAAGACTAAAAAATGCGGTTACAAATTTTGATAAATATAGAGAATATGCAGATGAAAAAGTATCTGTTGCTACAAAATATATATTAAAATTAGTTCTTATATTTTCGATTATAATTGCTGTTTCACTAACAATAAGGATTGCTTTAGAACTTAATAGAGTAATAGAATCATTTAGAGAATCATGCCCAGACTTTAAAATTGAAAATAATAGTTTAGTTATGCAGGAAGAAAATAATAACTTTACTATAAGTGATAGTTCAAATGTTTTATGTTTAATAATAAATAGTGAAAAGCAAAGCTTAACAGAAATTGAAGATGCTAATAACTATCAAAGCGTAATTGCTATATTAAAAGACAAAATTGTTTTAAGAAATTCATTCAGCATGGAAAGCAGTACAACATATGAACAATTAGGAAAATCGTATGAATTAAACAATATAACTAAACAAGGGATTCTTTCATATATAACAAACAAAAATATGGCAGTAATGTTTGCGACTCTTGTTATAGGTTCTACAATATATTTGTTTGTAGTATACTTAATACAAATTTTATTAGATATACTACTTTTATCAATAATAGGATTTTTATTTAGTAGAATAATTGGAATAAAATTTAAGTATAAGCAAATATTTAATATGAGCACGTATGCAATAACTTTGTCATTTTTATTATATATGATATATATAGTGGTAAATTTGTTTACAGGATTTATAGTTAAGTATTTTAACGTAGCATATAATGCAATTTCATATATTTATATTATAACAGCAATGATGATGATAAAATCAGACTTAACAAAAGAAAAAATTATGGTTGGGAAAATAGTACAAGAACAAAGAAAAGTAAGAGAAGAAAATAAGACTGAAGAAGAAAATAGAGATGAAGAAGATAAAAAAGAAGAAAAACAAAAAGAAAAAAAAGAGGAGAAGAAGAAAGAGAAAGAAGGACAAGGAGAAACTCCTGAAGGGAGCAATGCTTAATAAAACTAAAAATAAAGGAGAGATTTATTAATGAAAGACAAACCAAAGGACAAAAACAAATTATATTACTCAATACTAGCAGTAGTAGCAATAATATTAGTAATAGTTGGAGTATTACTTTTAAATAATAATAACTTTGCTGAAAAAGATGATAAAGAATTAGCATATACAGAATTAATAAAAAAGATAGATAGTAAAGAAGTAGAAAAAATAGAAATGACAGTAGGAAGTACTACAGTAAAGGTAAAATTAAAAAATGTTGAAGAAGAAAAACATACAATAGTTCCAAGCACACAAGCTTTTATAGAATTGGTACAAGAACAAGTTAAAAATGGAAATGAAATAGAATTAATACAAAATCCAACTAGTGCACTACTAAAAGTAGCACAAAGTTTATTATCACTATTACCAACAATAATGATTGTAATTTTGTTTGTTGTAATTTTGAAGATGCAAGGGCTAGGAGACAAAGGAAAAGTATACGACTCTACAAGTAGTGAAAATACTCATACAACATTTGAGGATGTAGCAGGACTTGATGAAGAAAAAAGTGAATTGATAGAAATAGTAGATTTCTTAAAAGAACCTAAAAAGTTCCATGAAATGGGAGCAAAAATACCAAGAGGAATTCTTCTTTGTGGAAAGCCTGGTACAGGAAAAACTTTGATTGCAAAGGCTATTGCAGGAGAAGCGGGAGTACCATTTATATCAATGAGTGGTTCAGAATTTATAGAAATGTTTGCAGGACTTGGTGCTTCAAGAGTAAGAAAATTATTTGAAAAAGCAAAGAAAGTATCTCCTTGTATAATATTTATAGATGAGATAGATGCAATTGGAGCAAGAAGAACAAATGCAAGTGGAGCAGAAAGCGAAAATAACCAAACATTGAACCAATTATTAGTAGAAATGGATGGATTTGAAACAAACGAAACTGTAATTGTACTTGCAGCAACAAATAGACCTGAAATGCTAGATAAAGCATTATTAAGACCAGGAAGATTTGATAGACAAATAACAATAGCAGCACCAGATGCAAAAGGAAGAGAAGCTATATTAAAGATACACGCAAAAGATAAAAAGTTTGCAGGCAATATAAGCTTAAAAGATATTGCAAATGATACAGCTGGATTTACAGGAGCAGAACTTGCAAATGTATTGAATGAAGCAGCTATTATTGCTACAATAAAAAAACATAAAAAAATACAAATGCAAGATTTAGATGATGCAGTAAAAAAAGTAACAGTAGGACTTGAAAAACATAGTAGAGTAATATCTGACAAAGATAAAAAATTAACAGCATACCACGAAGCCGGACATGCAATAGTAAGCAAATTCTTAGAAACACAAATGGATGTAAAAGAAGTATCAATTATTCCAAGAGGTCTTGCTGGTGGATATACTATGTACAAAACAAACGAGGACAAGTATTATATTTCTAAAACAGAAATGGAAGAAAAACTAATAGCATTACTAGGTGGAAGAGCAGCAGAGAAGATTGCACTAAATGATATTTCAACAGGTGCAAGTAATGATATAGAAGTAGCAACTCAAATTGCAAAAGATATGGTAACAGTATATGGAATGAGTGATAACATAGGTCCAATTTTCTTAAAGCAAAGAGATCCATATGAAAGACAAGTATTTGGAGAAAATATTGATGATGCAGTAGGAATAGAAGTAAAAACAATGATAGACAAAGCATACAAAAAAGCACAAGAAATAATTCTAGCACATATGGACAAACTACAAGCAATTGCAGAAAGACTACTAGAAAAAGAAATAATATCAGCTGAAGAATTTGAAACATTCTTTGAGGAAGAATAAAAACGGAAGAAATGTAACAGACCCCTTTGGTTTCAACGGACGAATGGGGACAGACCCCTTTTGTTTGAATTCAAACAAAAGGGGTCTGTCCCCATTCGTCCGGGTTAATCTTCTAGACATATTTCTTTTCTATTTAAATAATTTAGAATTCCTGAGTCTGTTTTAAAATTAAATATTAATTTATAACTACATAATTCCTGAAATTTTTTATTAAACTTTTTATTTATTTCATTAATACCATATTTTCCGATCACCAATAATAGGATACCCAATATATGCAAGATGTGCACGTATTTGATGAGTTCTTCCAGTATGTAGAGTTATATCCAATACAGAAGTATTGTTTTCTTTGTTACTGCTAATAACTTTATAAGAGGTAATGATTTTTCTATAACCAGTTTTAGGCTCAGAAGAAATATAGACAATAGATTTTTTAGTATCTTTAAAGAGATATGCAGTCAAAGTTTTTTCAGCTTTTTTAGGTATGCCATAAACTGTACACCTATAGTGCTTTTCTATTTCTAAACTCTTGAATTTATTTAAAATAATTTCAAGAGCTTCTTTATTTTTAGCAAAAAGGACTAAACCGACAAGTGTTTCTATCTAGCCTGTGGCAAGGTTCTATAAAACTATATTTTTCTTTTAAAATGCTAGTTAGAGTTTTCTCATTTTTATCATTAGAAACAACCTCAAGCTCTGCTGGTTTATTAACAATTAAAATATTAGAATCTTCATATACTATGTTTAGATCAAAGGTTTTAAATAAAAATTCATCATTAATAAATAAAGTGATTTCATCACCAGCATATACATTAGTATTTGTACTAACTCTAACATTATTTATTCTAATATCCTTTTTTCTTAAAGCCTTATATATTGTATTTAAAGACAATCCATCAAAATTATCTAATAAAAATGCATTCAACTTTTTTCCATTATATTTATTATTTACAACTAATTTTCTCATAAAAATATTATACAAGAAAAAATAGGAATAATCAAACAAATTGTAATTTGCAGGGTAAATTACAATTAAACAAATTAAATGAGTAACTATATTACAAAAATATTACAAAAAACGATTGCATTTTAAATATGCTTGATATATAATGATACAGAACTTTGAAAAAAATATTAAAGAAAGAGGGTTTTAATTTATGAGCAAAAAGTACGTATACCTTTTTAAAGAAGGAAATGCAGACATGCGTGAATTATTAGGTGGTAAAGGTGCTAACCTAGCAGAAATGACAAATTTAGGTTTACCAATTCCACAAGGATTTACAGTTTCAACAGAGGCTTGTACAGAATATTATAATGATGGTAAAAAAATCAATGATGAAATTCAAAGCCAAATTTTCGAAGCATTAAAGAAATTAGAAGAAATGCAAGGTAAAAAATTTGGAGACAATAGTGATCCATTATTAGTATCAGTAAGAAGTGGTGCTAGAGCATCAATGCCTGGTATGATGGACACAATATTAAACTTAGGTTTAAATGATGTAGCAGTTGAAGGATTTGCTGCAAAAACAGGAAATCCAAGATTTGCATATGATTCATATAGAAGATTTATTCAAATGTATTCAGATGTTGTTATGGAAGTTCCAAAATCTTTCTTCGAAAAAATAATTGACGAAGTTAAAGAAGCAAAAGGAGTTCATTTCGACACAGAATTAACAGTTGATGATTTAAAAGAATTAGTAAAAAGATTCAAAGAAGTTTATAAAAATGCTATGAATGGTGAAGAATTCCCACAAGATCCAACAGAACAATTAATGGGAGCTGTTAAAGCCGTATTTAGAAGTTGGGACAACCCAAGAGCTATAGTTTACAGAAGAATGAATGATATACCAGGTGACTGGGGAACAGCTGTAAATGTACAAGCTATGGTATTTGGTAACATGGGAGAAACATCTGGAACAGGTGTTGCATTTACACGTAACCCATCAACAGGTGAAAAAGGAATATTTGGTGAGTACTTAATCAATGCACAAGGTGAAGACGTTGTTGCAGGTGTTAGAACACCACAACCTATAACAAAACTTGCTGAAGATTTACCAGAATGTTACAAAGAATTTATGGAAATTGCACATAAACTAGAAGATCACTATAGAGATATGCAAGACATGGAATTCACAATCCAAGAAGGAAAATTATATTTCTTACAAACAAGAAATGGAAAAAGAACAGCACCAGCAGCTATTCAAATTGCTTGTGATTTAGTTGACGAAGGAATGATAACAAAAGAAGAAGCAGTTTTAAGAATAGAAGCTAAATCATTAGATCAATTACTACACCCAACATTTGACAAAGATAGCTTAAAAGCAGGAGAAGTAATTGGAGAAGCATTACCTGCATCACCAGGTGCAGCAGCTGGTAAAGTAGTATTTACAGCTGAAGAAGCTAAAGAATTAGGAAAAGGTGGAAAAGGTGAAAGAGTTGTACTAGTTCGTCTTGAAACAACGCCAGAAGATATAGAAGGTATGGTAGCTGCACAAGGTATACTAACAGTTCGTGGTGGTATGACATCACATGCTGCAGTTGTTGCTCGTGGTATGGGAACATGTTGTGTATCTGGATGTGGAGATATCAAAATGAATGAAGAAGCAGAAGAATTTGAACTTGGTGGATATACATTCCATAAAGGAGATTATGTTTCTCTAGATGGAACAACAGGAAAAATCTACAAAGGAGATATAAAAACTGTTGAAGCTTCAGTTAGTGGAAACTTTGGAAGAATAATGGGATGGGCAGATGAATTCAGAACATTAAAAGTTAGAACAAATGCTGACAACCCAAGAGATACAAAAAATGCTGTTCATCTAGGAGCAGAAGGAATAGGTCTATGTAGAACAGAGCATATGTTCTTCGAAGAAGACAGAATTCCAAAAATAAGAAAAATGATATTATCAGAAACAGTAGAAGCAAGAGAAGCAGCTTTAAATGAATTAATACCATTCCAAAAAGGTGACTTCAAAGCTATGTACAAAGAATTAAAAGGATTACCAATGACAGTTCGTTATTTAGATCCACCTCTACATGAATTCTTACCAACAGCTGAAGAAGATATCATAGCACTAGCTAAAGATATGGGTGTTACAGTAGAACACTTAAAAGCAAAATGTGCAGAATTACATGAATTCAACCCAATGATGGGACACAGAGGATGCCGTTTAGCAGTAACATATCCAGAAATTGCTAGAATGCAAACAAGAGCATTAATGGAAGCTGCAATTGAAGTTAAAGAAGAAGACGGATACGATATAGTTCCAGAAATAATGATTCCATTAGTTGGAGAAAAGAAAGAATTAAAATTCGTTAAAGACGTTGTTGTTGAAACAGCTGAAAAAGTTAAAGCAGAAAAAGGATCAGACATTGAATACCATATTGGTACAATGATTGAAATACCAAGAGCTGCATTAACAGCTGATGAAATAGCTAAAGAAGCTGAATTCTTCTCATTCGGAACAAATGACTTAACACAAATGACATTTGGATTCTCAAGAGATGATGCTGGTAAATTCTTAGATTCTTACTACAAAGCAAAAATCTATGAATCAGACCCATTTGCAAAATTAGACCAAGACGGTGTTGGTAAATTAGTTAAAATGGCAGCAGAAAAAGGAAGAGCAACAAGACCAAATATCAAACTTGGAATATGCGGAGAACATGGTGGAGAGCCATCAAGCGTAGAATTCTGCCACAAAGTAGGGTTAAACTATGTATCTTGCTCACCATTTAGAGTTCCAATTGCAAGACTTGCAGCAGCACAAGCAGCATTAAAAAATAAATAATAAATAAAAAAAAGATATTTCTCGCTTGGGAGATATCTTTTTTTACTTTTGGGACAGAAACTTTTCGGACGGACTTTTTTCTTTCCATTTAATTTTGGAAAGAAAAAAGTCCGTCCGAAAAGTTTCTATTTTTTATATAAATTACTTTCATATAAATCTTCTATATAAACTTTTTTTTCTCTAGAACCATCTAGAAAACCTATTGTTGCAATGTCATCATGAACATCTTGAATCCATACAGGTTTTTCATTGTAAAATACTTCACTTAAGTTTCTATGATTTAAAATTTCATTAATTCTTTCTCTATTCATAAAACACCTCCAAATTAGAAATTTATAGTAATTCATCTATTATAATTATATCCAAAAAAAGTAAAAAAATACTTGATAATATGCAACTTAAAATATATAATAAAATCATATTAATACATTAAGAAAAAATAAGAGAGGAGAACAAATGAAAGAATTGAATAATTATAAAGAAAAAGTGATTTCATTTTTTATTGATTTAAAAAATAAAATTGTTCCACTTATAATGAAAAATAAGAAAATTTCAGTTGCTGTATTGGTAATCATAATTGTTGCAATACTAATTATGTGTATAGCATCTTCTAAAAAAGAAATAGGTAATACAAACGGGAATTTAGAAAATTCAGGTTTTTCAGTAAGCATAGGAAAGTGGGTTTATTACTTTGGATATAATGAAGGCAGTGCAGACGGAATCTATAAAATAAAAGGCAACAAGAAAGAAAAGGTAAATGATGATTATGCAATATATTTAAATAAATCAGGAAAATATATTTATTATTTAGATGCGAAGGAAGATAGCATAGTAAGAGTAAAAACGAACGGAAAAGATAAAGAGACAATAGTAAAAGATGTAGATAAAGCAACAGTTACTGTTGTAGATAATTGGATATATTATTTTGACAACTCATGCTTTTATAGAGTAAAAACAAATGGAGAAAATAAAAAAATAATTTCTAAAAAATTTATAGAAAATTATCAAGTGCTTGGGGAATGGATATACTATTCATATATGAGTGATGGAAATTATGTTATTGCTAAAATGAAAAACAATGGAGAAAATGTTTCTAAAATAGATACACAAGCGGGAAAATACTTTCTTGTAAATGGTAAAAACATTTATTACATTAATAAGAATTATGACGAAGAAAAGTACGAGCTTTATAAAATGAAAACAAATGGTAAAAATAAAAAGAAAATAGCAGATATAAGTGAAACAATAGATTTAAGTATTGTTAATTTTACGGAAAGTGATATTTATTATGTAAAAGAAAATGAAAATTTGGAGTCAGCTATATATAAAATGGATTTAAAAGGTAAAAAGGAGACAAAAATAACAGACATAAAAGGATACACTACAAGTATAAATGTACAAGGAAATTGGATTTACTATCCAGACCAAGATGATATAGGAGATGTCCAAATGTTTAGAATAAAAACAAATGGAGATAATAAACAAAGTTTATAAAGAATCTAATGGGGGTTGCAAAATAGAGCAACCCCCTATATAATTATATATAATAAAAACAAAAAAAGGAGATTTTTATGCAAATAGAGTACAATAACACAATAATTGATGTAAAAAAAGGAACAAAAGTATTAGAATTATTAAAAAAAGAAATAGGAAAAAGAAATAATGAAATAATAGCATGCAAATTCAACAATGAGGTGAAAAGCCTTAATTATGAAATAAATTCAAATGGAAAGCTAGAGCTTATTGATATTTCAAATAAAGATGGAATGAGAATATATAAAAGAGGATTAATATATATAGTTGCTAAAGCTTTTAGAGAGTTATATCCAGAGGCTTTAATTACAGTTAATTATCAATTATATCATTCTATGCTTTGCGAACTAGATAACTTAGAAGTGACAGAGGAAATGATAGAAAAAGTAAATAAAAGAGTTAAGGAAATAATTAAATTAAATTTACCAATAACAAAGGAGATAATGTCGAAAGAAAAAGCAATGGAATTTTATGAAAAAGAAAAAACATTAAAAGGAAGATTGCAATTAGATTTAAAAGAAAAGAAAGAAGTGACATTGTATTATTGTGAAAATTATTATAATTATTTTTATGGGGTTATGCCAGTTTCTACAGGATGTATAAAAGAATATGAGCTACTAAAATATCATGATGACTTTTTAATAAGATATCCAAGCAGGAAAAATCCTTATGACTTGCCAAGCTTTATAGAATGTCCCAAACTTGTTGCTTCACTAGATGAATATGAAGAAGTTCATAAAATTCTTAATGTAAATACATTGTATAAGTTAAATAAAATAATAAAAAGTAGAGATATAAAAGATTATATATTAATGGATGAAGCTTTACATGAAAAGAAAATAGCGAAAATAGCAGATAAAATATCACAAAATAAAGATATAAAAGTTATACTAATTGCTGGACCTTCATCTTCTGGAAAAACTACTTTTGCAAAGAGACTAGAACTAGAACTTAAATTAAATGGAATAAAACCTAAAACAATATCGGTAGACAATTATTTTGTAGAAAGAAAAGATACTCCAAAAGATGAAAATGGACATTATGATTTTGAAACAATAAAAGCAATAGATACAAAGCTTTTAAACAATGATTTATTAAAACTTCTAAGAGGGGAAGAAATAGATATGCCAACCTTTAATTTCCATGAAGGAAAAAAGGAATACAGGGGAAATAAAATGCATCTAGGAAAAGACGAAGTTTTAATAATGGAAGGAATACATTGCTTAAATGATGAACTAACTTTTTTAATACCAAAGACACAGAAATTTAAAATATATATAAGTTGCTTAACAGTATTGAATATAGATTATTATAATAGAATTTCAACAACTGACACTAGATTAATAAGAAGAATTGTGCGCGATAATCAATTTAGAGGTTACAGTGCTTTATATACTCTAAAAATGTGGCCATCAGTAAATAAAGGAGAAGCTGAAAACATATTTGCATATCAAGAAGAAGCAGATGTAATGTTTAATTCGTCATTGATATATGAGTTATCAGTGCTAAAGGATTATGCAATTCCATTGTTAAATAAAATAACGCAAGAAGATGTAGAATACTCAGAGGCAAAAAGACTTACATCCATGTTAGAATACTTTGAATCTATAAATTCTGAATTAGTACCAAGTAACTCATTGCTAAGAGAATTCATAGGAAATAGTGTTTTTGAAGAATAAATATTATTTTAAGGGAGAAGAATGATGAAAACGTTTACAGAAATAGATGAGGAATTTATATGTGAGAATTGTGGAAAAAAAGTACAAAAACTAGGATATTCGTGTAGAAACCATTGTAATTATTGCTTATTTTCTAAGCATGTAGATAAAAATCCGGGAGACAGGCAAGAAGAATGTCATGGATTATTAGAACCTATAGGCATAGAGATGAGTTCTAAAAAAGGATATATAATAATATACAAATGCAAAAAATGTGGAGCTATTAGAAAAAATAAAGCGGCGAAAGATGACAATATGGATTTGATTATAAAACTTAGTGTTGCAAAACAATAAAATAGAGTAAAGAAGAAGGAATTTATTCCTTCTTCTTTACTCTATTTTATGTTTTGCAAAGCTTCAATTCTAGCTTCAATACTTGGATGAGTAGAAAATAAATTAGTCTTTTTCTTGCTATTAGTTTTTTTCCTAAAAGGATTAACAATGTACAGATTTTCTGTTGCTTTATTTGCGACTTTTAGTTCATTAGGATCATCATCTAATTTCCTTAGAGCAGATATAAGTCCATCAGGGTTTCTAGTAAATTCTATTGCGGTACTATCTGCTAAGAATTCTCTTCTTCTAGAAACAGCCATTTGCATAATCTTGCCTAGAATAGGAGCTAGTATTAAAAATACTAAACCTATTAACATCAAAATAGCATTTCCATCATTATCACGGTCTTTGCTTCTGCCACCTCTATAAAAGAAACTTCTTGTGAAAATATCAGAAAGCATAACAATAAAGCCAACCATAACTGTTACTACTGCTGAAAGTAAAATATCATAATTTTTGATATGAGCCATTTCATGTGCAATAACACCTTCTAATTCATAATAATCTAATTTATCCAAAAGGCCAGTTGTAACGCATATAATTGCATGTTCTGGATTTCTACCAGTTGCAAAAGCATTAGGCTGAGGATCTTCTACGACATATAATCTAGGTTTATGAGATAATCCGGAAGAAATCATTAAACCATCCAATATATTCATAATTTTTTTATTTTCTTCTTCTGTTGCAGGCTTAGCATGAGAAACAGCCAATATAATTTTATCGCTATTATAATAAGAAGCCCAGCAACTTATTATGGAAAAAGTTAAAGCTATTAAAATTGCAAAAGATGCATCTAAATCAAAAGCCATACATAAGTAATATAATATTAAAGTTATAATTAAAATAAAGACAGAAATTATGAAACCAGTTTTTATTTTATTTTTTCTAATATCTTCAAACATAATAATCACCTAAAAATATTATATATTATTAGAATATTTTTGTAAATTGTAATTTAAATATTCATATTGTAAAAAATGCAAAAAAATGATAAAATTCATTCATATAATAAAATGTAATTTGAATAAATATATAATAAAAAATATTTAGGAGAAATATGGAAGAGATATATAATGAATTTATTAAAACAATAGGAAAAGACAAAATTTCCTTTAATGAACCAATGAGTAAACATACTACATTTAGAATTGGAGGACCGGCAGACGTGTTTATAAGAGTAAACACACTGGAAGAACTAAAGTATGTAGTAAATAAGTGCAAAGAAAAAAATATCGATTTAACAGTTATAGGAAATGGAAGTAATCTTTTAGTAAAAGACCGGAGGAATTAGAGGAGTAGTTGTAAAATTAGATCTTAATAAAATAGATTTTTTAGGCAATACAGAAATAGAAGTTGGTGCGGGAATTTTATTATCTAAAATATCAAGAATAGCATGTGAAAAGGGATTAGCTGGATTAGAATTTGCAAGTGGAATTCCAGGAACAATTGCAGGAGCAATAAAAATGAATGCAGGAGCTTATGGAGGAGAAATAAAAGATATATTAGTTTCTACTACTTATATGGACGAAAATCTAGAAATTCATACTATTAACAATGAAGAAAATAAATTTGATTATAGAACTAGCAGATTTTCTAATAATAAAAAAGATATAATAATATCTGCAATTTTGAAATTAACTAAAGGCAATACAGAAGAAATTAAAGCGATTATCGATTCGAATATGCAGTCTAGAAAAGAAAAACAACCAATAAATTATGCAAGTGCAGGCAGTACATTTAAAAGAGGAAAAGATTATATTACTGCAAAGTTAATTGACCAATGTGGACTAAAGGGGTATAATATTGGAGATGCTTATGTATCTGAAAAACATGCAGGATTTATAATAAACAAAGGAAATGCAAGGGCAGACGATATATTAAAATTAATTGAATTTGTAAAACAAAAAGTTTATGAAAAATTTAATGTAGAAATAGAATTAGAAATTGAAATTTTAGGAGAAGATTAAAAATGAAAAAATTTTTAAATTGGTTTAAGAATAGTACAAAAATAAAAAGATGGATGTTTGTAATATTAATAGGAATTGTTTTAACTTGCTTTGGATTTTCAAAAATATTAACATCTGAAAGATTAGAATTAAAAGATTTAATAATAATTATATCAACATTTGTTGCTGGATTTATTTGTTTTGTTTTAGGAATTATATATATTCAAAGAAGAAATCTAGAATTATTAATAGAAGCCAATAAAGTAGATGTAAATAATAATAAAGAATTAAAAACATTGGTGTCAAATAGTATTTATGAAAAAGGTCCAAATATTGTAGTTATAGGTGGAGGAAATGGCATAAATAATATCTTAAAAGGATTGAAAAATTATACTAGCAATTTAACTGCAATAGTTCCAGTATCATCTTATGGAAGACCTGCTAGTATATCAATAAAAGAATTAAAATTAAACCCAATAGAAGATATAAAAAATAGTATAATAGCACTTTCGCCAAATAGTGAGGAAATGGAAAAATTAATAAACTATACTTTTGAAGAAGGAAAGCTAAAAGATTTAGCTTTTGGAGATTTATACCTATATGTAATGCAAAAAATATATGGAGATTTTATAAATAGTGTTGAAAAATCAAGCAATATTTTATCAGTAGTAGGAAAGGTACTTCCTGTAACTTTAGATGAAATGAGAATTTGTGCAGAATTACAAGATGGAACAGTAATTGAAGAAAAAAGCAAAATAAAAGAAATTGTATCTAATAAAGTAACAAAAATTAATAGAGTCTATCTTAATCCTTCAAACTGCAGAACTGCACCAGGAGTAATAGAGGCATTAAAAAATGCAGATGCAATAGTTATAGGACCAGGTAGTTTGTATACAAATGTTATACCAAACTTACTTATAAAAAATGTCGCTAAAACAATAAAAGAAAGCAAAGCCTTAAAGATATATATATCTAATATAATGACAGAACCAGGTCAGACAGACGATTATGATGTTTCTCAACACATACAAAGTATAATAGAACATAGTGGAGCAGGAACTATTGATTTTTGCATAGCAGATGTTGGAGAAATTGTTCCAGAATACATAAGAAAATATAATTTAATGGGCTCTGATATTGTAAATATAGATACAGCAGAAATTAGAAGCGAAGGAGTACAATTAATTAAAGGTGAATTAGCTACCATAGAAGGAAACTATATTAGACACGACCCAGATAAAACAGCAAAATTAATAATTGAATTAATATGTACAGATTTAAGATTTAAGGATCAGCACAATAACGAACAATATATGTTGTTGAATTCTAAATTAAAAGAAGAAAATAAAAAGGCTAAAATAGAAAATAAGAAAGCTAAAAAACTAAAAGAAGATAAAAAAGAGCATAATAAGCGTAGTGATAAAGTAAAAGAAAAAAGAACAAGTAAATTTAGCAACAAATATAAAGATAGAATAGAATCCATAAAAGAAAGTGAAAAGACAAGACTAGAAAATAGAAAAATACAAGAAAAAGCACAAAAATTAATAGAGGAAGAAGAAGCAAAAGAAAAAGAGAAATTTTTAAAAGAAACATATAGTAGAAAAACAAAAAAACAGAAATAAACATTAGATATGAGAATAATGAGGCGTGAAGTGTGACTTTATTATTAAAAATAAAGAATTTGCACTTCCAACTCCATACATAAAAGACGATTTACTAAGAAAATGAAAGCTAAAAAATATTTTATAGTTTCAAGGAAGGAAATATACAAATGAAAATAGAAACAAAAGATTTATCATTAACAGAGGGAATATCTAGAGAATGGATTATCACAAATGGAATAGGTGGATATAGTTCATCTACCATATTTGGAATAAATACAAGGAAATATCATGGCTTATTAGTAGCACCACTTACACCACCTGCAAGAAGACATTTAATACTATCTAAACTAGATGAGGCCATAGAAATTGGCGACGAAAAATACAATTTATATTCTAATATGTGTAAAAATTACATATCAGAAGGTTTTAAATACCAAACTGAATTTGAAAAAGAATATATTCCAATGTTTACATATAAGGTTAAAGGAATTACAATAAAAAAATTGATATGTATGGAATATGGTAAAAACACAGTTTGCGTTTTATATAAAATAGATAATCCTAAAAGTATGGCAAAACTAATATTATCTCCAGTAATGAATTTTAGAGATTTTCATACAATGACAACAAATCATGAATTTACTATAAAACAAAATATAAAAGGAAAGAAAGTAAAAGTAGAAATAGATAATAATTCTGCTAATCCTATATATATGCATTTATCTGACGGAAAATATATTGAACATTATAACGATACATTTAAAAATATGCATTACATAGAAGAAGAAAAAAGAGGATTCTTTCCAGAAGAAAATTTATGTGTTCCAGGAAGATATGAAATAGACATACCAGCAGAATCTCAAAAAGAAATAGCTTTCATATGTTCTTTAGAAGAAAATATAGAAGAAGTAAATGTAAAAAAAGTAATAAACAAAGAAATTATAAGAATAAATGAATTAATGTATAAAACTGGATTTCTAAACGAAAAGCAGGATATTGAAAAGGCTTCTAAAGAGGAATTAGAAAAAAGAAATTTACTAAGAGATTTTTGCGTAGCAATAGACAATTTTGTAGTATATAGACCAAGCTTTGGATTACATACTATAATTGCTGGTTATCCATGGTTTTTAGATTGGGGAAGAGACAGCCTAATATCTTTTGAAGGGCTATTACTTTGTACAAGAAGATTTGATGTAGCAAAAGAGGTTTTACTGACTTTAGTAAGAAACATAAAATTTGGACTAGTTCCAAATGGATATTCAGGTTACGATAATAGACCACTATATAATAGTGTAGATAGTTCACTTTTATTATTTGAAGCAGTATATAAATATTTACAATACACAGGAGACTATAAATTTATAGAAAACCAAATATATGAAAAATTAGTTATAATAATAGAAAACTATATAGAAGGAATAGATTTAGATGACAATAACATATTCCTAGATATAGATGGACTTATTTCATCAGGCACAGAAAACACGCAAAATACTTGGATGGATGCAAAATATGGAAACCATTGCTTTACTCCTAGAAATGGAAAAGCTGTTGAAGTAAATGCAATGTGGTATAACAGCTTGAAAATAATAGAAGAATTAAGCAACAAATTTGGAAAAAAGAAAGAAGCAGACAAATATAAAAAATTAGCTAAAATGTGCAAAGAAGCATTTGAAAAACAATTTTATAACAAAAGAAAGAAATGTTTATATGATGTAATAGGAGATGGAAAAGTTAGACCAAATCAATTATTTGCAACAGCACTTAGCTATCCTGTTATAAATCCAAATGGTGAAATTGCAGAGGAAATGTTAGGAACAGTAACAAAAAAATTGCTTAACAAATATGGATTAAAAACATTAGCTAAAGGCGAAAAAGACTATGTAGACATATATGAAGGAGACTCGTTTAGAAGAGATTCAAGTTACCACCAAGGAATAACATGGCCATGGCTTTTGGGATTATACTACAATACAATAAATAATAAAATTAAAGTTCAAAAAGATAAAGCAAAGAGAAAAGAGTTAGAACAAAAGAAAGAAGAATTTGTAGAAAGTGTAAGAAAGACATTCCTTAAAGAATTTTATGAAAGAGGAGCAGTTGGAAATATTGCAGAAATATATGATTCAAAAGCTCCATATCTACCAAAAGGAACAATAGCACAGGCTTGGAGCGTAGCAGAAATATTTAGAATAATAAACAAAACAATGATGAGGTAAAAAATGCGAATATTAGGAATTGATCCAGGATTTGCAATAACTGGATATAGTATAATAGATTATCAAGGGAATAAATTTAAATTAATAGATAGCGGAGCTGTTACAACAAAAGCAGGAGTTTCATTCCCATTAAGACTTACAAAAATATATGATGATTTATCTATGATAATAGATGAGTATAAACCAGATGCAATATCAGTAGAAGAATTATTTTTTAATAACAATGTAAAAACAGCTATAAATGTAGCACAAGCAAGAGGAGTGGTATTAGTAGTGGGATGTCAAAAACAAATACCAACATACGAATATACTCCACTTCAAATAAAACAAGCAGTAGCAGGATATGGTAGAGCAGATAAAATACAAGTACAAAAAATGGTAAAAGCAATACTAAATGTAGAAAAACTACCAAAGTTAGATGACACAACAGATAGCATGGCGGCAGCAATATGTCATGCACATAGTGCTAGGTTTTCAGAAAAATTGTAATAAAACAAATGAAAAGCAGCATCTTGCACATTTTAATTCAATCGTAAAATCCTCAACGTACAGCGTACGCCTCCGGGTTTACTCATTCATTAAAATGCACAATATACTACTTTTGATTTGTCTCATAAAATTGGAGTAATTTGTAAAATGGATGTGTGAGGTTGGAAGTTGGATTCGTAGGGGCGTATTGCATACGCCCAAAAATAAATTTGTTGCAAACGATGTAGGGGCAGGCCCTGTGTCTGCCCGAAAACGCAAAACACATTACATTTACGATTCAGGACAGTCCCCTTTTGTCATTCAACAAAAGAGGGACAGTCCCTAGAATCGTTCACACAAATTCCAATTTATATAACAAAGAAAAGGATTAAAAATGGGAGAAAAAAAAGATTTAAAACAAGAAAAATTACATAGTATATATCTATTTTATGGAGAAGAAACATATCTTTTAGAAAGTGCAGTAAAAAAAATAAAGACGAGTTTTGGAGAGCTAATATTAGGAATTAATTATATACAAATAAATGAAACTAATATAGAAAATTTAATATCAGACATAGAAACACCAGCATTTGGATATAACAAAAAACTAATAATTGTAAAAAATGCAGGACTATTTAAAAAAGATAAAAAAGGAATGCCAAAAGGAAAATCAGATTTATCAAATAAAATTGCAAAATATATAGAAGAAAATGCAAAACAACTAGAAGAAACAATTGTACTTATATTTATTGAAGAAGATATAACAAAAAATGATTTATTAAAAGCAATTGAAAAAAATGGAGAAGTATGCAATTTTGAAAAACTAAAACCAATAGAAATAAAAAAAAGAATAAAAAATATTTGTAATATGTATGAAGTAGAAATTGATGATAAAACCTTGCAAACATTTATAGAAACATGTGGAACTAATATGCAGGTATTAATAAATGAAATCAGAAAACTTATTGAATACGCAGGAAAAGGCGGAAAAATAACTGAAGAGGCTATAGAAAAATTAGCAACAAAAGAATTTGATAGTGTAATATTTGACTTAACAGACAATTTAGGCAAAAGAAATATAAGGGAAGCTCTAGAAATATTGAAAGAATTGATATATAATAAAGAACCAGTACAGAAAATATTAATAACATTATATAATCATTTCAAAAAAATATATTTAACAAAGCTTGCTTTAGAATATAGAAAAGATGTATTAGAAACGTTAAAATTAAAACCAAACCAAACCTTTTTAGTATCTAAATATAAGAGACAGGCAGAATACTTTAAAACAAATGAATTAAGAAATATATTAACTGAATTGATAGAGTTAGATAAGAATTATAAAATAGGATTAATAGATATAAATGTAGGATTAGAATCAATATTATGTACCTATTTTTAGTAAAAGGATGTGTAACAATGAAAATTATATTTTTAATAGGAACAATACTTGCAATGTTTGGAGTAATACTTATATATGATGCTAGACCAATAACTAAAAAAATGTTTAGCTTTGGAGACCAAAATGAAGCTACATTAGGATTAAAAATAGTAGGATTTATAATAAGTTTTGTCGGATGTATATTAATATACTGTAATATGATATAGATATTAGATTAATGGTTAATGCTTAGACAATGTTATTAACAAAATATATAAACAAAAATCTTGCAATTTGTATGTTGATATGCTAAAATATATAAGTCGAAATTAATTTGGAGGTAGTTTAAAGTGGATATATTAAAAGAAATAGTAACTGTACTTTATGTAATAAATTGTTTAGTATTAATAGTAATTTGTTTAATGCAATCTAAAGATGATGAAGGTGCTTCAGGAGCAATAGTAGGAGGAAGTTCATCAAGTTTTTATGAGAAAAATAAAGGAAGAACTAAAGAAGGAATGCTTAAAAGACTAACAATAATACTTGCTATAGTATTTGTAATATTGACAATTGCTTTAGGAATATTATATATGATGTAAGAACAAAGCGATTATAGTATATAGAAAAATTGACCATATAGGTCGATTTTTTTTATATACTAGGAAATTTTTCATTTCCTAGTATATAAAAAAATGCTATAATCGCTAATGACTTTGAGATTTCCTCATTTCATTCGGAAACTCAAATTGGCGAGAGCAAAGATTATTAAATTTTATTATTCGTTTTCATTAAAATGTAGGGGCAGGCCATGTATCTGAAAAAATTCTAGGGACAGTCCCTCTTTTGTTGAATAACAAAAGGGGACTGTCCTGAATTTTTAAATTTGAATAATGTAGAATGCTTGCAAAAATTAATAATGTTATCTTTTAACAAAGGGCGACTAAAGTCGCTTTGTTAAATTCCTTTTATATATACTGTTAAGTTAGGTACTATTAGAGAAATTACAGCAAAGGCGATTACTGTAATTCCTCCTAATTTGTTATTAGTATTTAATTCATAAATACCATAGCTTAGAGTTTTTGTAAATACTATAATTGTTAATATAATAACTAAAATCTGCATAAAATCCTCCATAATATTATATTCTTGTGTACAATTGGCCATTTTCTATATTTGTTTCAACATTTACATCAAAAAAAGCATTCTGATAATTAAATAGCCAGTCTGATTCTATCCAATCATTCCAAGTAGTATAATTTCCAATAACATACCTACCAAAATTTCCAATATCTGTTTTATATTCTTTTGAAGTTTTATATAAATAAGAAGCTATATTTTGTTCTAAAAACAAATTTACACATTCATCTATAACTTTCATTGTATTCTCATCAGAGTAATTCATATTTTCATCTAATGATAATATATAACCAGAAATATCGAAGTTACATTTAATATAGGGAGTTCCATTAATAAGCTTAACATCTATTTCGGGCGACTTACTAGAGCTTATATAAAGGCTTAATGATGAATTTTTGTTGTAAGGATTTGGAACAGAAATTGTGGCACTTTCAAAATTATTTACAACAATTAAGTGACATAAAGCTTCCATACCATCTAACTCACCAACTAATCTATCATTTTTAAAAACTGCAATCCCCATATTTTCAACACCAGTTTCAGTTTCTATAGGGGTTTCAGAGGCTTTATAAGAACCTTCTATATCATAATTAGGTGAATCTGAATGTGAATTATGGGTAGACTTATAATTTATTCCACCTAATATGGCATAAGCCTGAGAGGTTGTACTTAGCATATCTGAGTAAAAATCAGAGAGGTGAATATTTTGGGTGTAACCGAGTATACTCGCTTGAGTTTAAAATAAATTCATAATACCTAGCAGAAACAGTTTCTAGGGTGGGTTCAGAATCACTTAAATAATCATAAGCATTACATCTACTAATTATAATATTACAATCAGGTCTAACTTCTAAATTATTAACGCTAGTGTATATATATTCGGAAATGCCTTCATATGCAAGTTCTTCAGAAATAATTATTGCTTTACAATGAGAAAGATTAACTTTTTTGCTTATATAACTATTTATTAATGCAATTCCAGAATCAATTGTTGCACATTCTACAGCAGTTATAGTAGACTTTTGAGATTGACTGCTACCGCCACCACTTTCAGAGTTATTTGGAAGCGCAAATTGAAGGCTTATTTTTATTTCATTATTTTCTCCTTTGTCAATGCCCATAGCAACTGCATATGCCAAAGTTTCTAGACCTTCAGCGTTATAGCAGCCAGAAAGTGTTAATAAACAAAGTATTAGAACTATCAGAACAGCAATTGTTTTTTTTATCATGAGGCTTTCTCCTTTTTCTGTTTAATATTTGCGAGAATAAGAATAATTAAGCTAATAACAAATACTAATGCGATAACAATATACTTAAGAATAATATTTTGTACAATTTTTAAGTCTGTTATATTTCTAAAAACAAGAGCAATGCTAAAAACTATAAAACAAATGCTATAAGTCATTTCTCTATGATTTTTCAAATCAACTAGTTTTTTCAATATCCTATTTATTAAGCATATAGTGATACTTAAAAAAGAAAGAGTAGACAGTATCCATATAAAAATAAATATAGCATCAACCCTTTGCAAAAACCTTCCAAATTCAATCATTCTTGTAAGTAGATACACAGAAAGCATTCCATCAGAAAATGAAATAAAAGGGAACATCATAATAAGGCATATAACACTAAAAAAAAGATATATGGATGATATTATTGTAGAGATTATTGCTATTTTCTTGAATTCTTCAGGACTCTCAAGAATTGGTATCAAAAAATATAGGTATGCAAAACATGAAAATGTAAAAATATTAGTTAAACCTTTAAAAAAAGTTTGATTTATTCCAAAGCCAAAAATAGGAAATATCCTTTCAGGAACAAAATCCTTTGAAGTTACGAAGAAAATTATTAGCATACTAAGTAAAATAATAGGAGTAATAACTAGATTAATACTAGCAATAGGCTTAATTCCAGCTTTAGCAGAATACACAACAGGAATTAAAAATAATAAAAGCAAAAATACAATAGGTGTTCTATCAAAATATATTAACCTTAAGCAATCTATAAAATATGCTAAAAAAATCCCAGCAACAAATAAAAAGAATAATAAGTATAAAATACTAGTAAATGCCTTTAAAAACTTATTCCCTAAAAATTCAGAAACATCAATTAAATCTTGAGTAGGAAAAGGTTTAAACAATTTGTATATTAGTAAACAAAATAAAATAGCAATAATACTAATAAAAATTATATTAAGCCAAGTCGAAGAACCTGTATCAGTAATAATGTGATTTGGCAAATTAAAAATTATTACATTAATTGTTACCATTACTATTAAAGAAATAGCTTCTAATTTATTAATTTTTTGCAATGAACTCATAGTTTAATAATTTCCTTTCCAAAATTTCCATTTCATACTTATTTTTTCTTGAGATTTAGGTCTTTTTGTATTTAAGAAATCAGCTTTTCTTTCTCTTCTCCACATAGGAGAAAGAAAGTAAGAAGAATCCGATTTTGAGTTTGTAACAGGCAAATATGGTGCCAAATAAGAAACCCCAAATGATTTACGGTTTGCAAGTATTACAGATTGAGCAAATAAACCGATTGCAATACCTAAAAATCCAGCCATATATCCTAATAAAATATACAAAAATCTAAGTATTCTTAAAGCAAAACTAAGAGAAAAATCTGGAATTGCAAAAGAGCATATAGCAGTAATTGCAACAATTATAATTAGAATTGGGCTAACAAGATTTGCGTTAACAGCAGCTTCTCCGCAAGATTAAAGTTCCAACAATACCAATTGTTGGGCCTATTGGAGAAGGAACCCTAAGGCCTGCTTCTCTTATTAATTCAAAAGATATCTCCATTAGTAAAACTTCAAATATTACGGGAAAGGGAACAGTGCTTCTAGAAGCGGCAATTGTAAATAACAATTCTGTTGGAATTAACTCAGTGTGATAATTAGTTAATGCAACATAAAAACCAGGTAAAAATAATGTTATAACAAAAGCAATAATTCTAACAATTTTTAAAAGGTTCGAATATTGGTACTTTAAATTCATATCTTCAGGAGAAGATAAAAAGTCTATAAACACACCGGGCATTATAAGAGAGTAGGGAGTGCCATTTACAATAACTACAACCCTTCCTTCTAATAGGTGATTTGCAGCTTTATCAGGCCTTTCTGTTGCAATTATTTGAGGAAATAGGCAAGAACTATTATCTTGAATTAATTGTTCTAATTGCCCAGAAGATATAATGTTATCTACATCTAAATTGTTTATTCTATATTTTACTTCAGCAACAAGATCATTGTTTGTAATATTTTTCATATAGCATATAGCAATTTTAGTTTTACTAACTTTACCAACAGTTGCATTTTCAATAGTTAAATTTTCATTATTTATAAGTCTTCTAAGCATAGATGTATTAGTTCTTAATTTTTCCACGAATGATTCTTGTGAACCTCTTACAACAACTTCGTTTTTAGGTTCAGAAACACTCCTAGCATCAAAACCTTTTACATCTATAGTAAAGGCAATAGGCAAGGTATCTATAAATAAAGCGCAATCTCCCATATTAACACTATTAAAAGCTTCTTCAAAAGTTTTTGCCTTTTGCATAGTGTTTTGAGGAACTAAAGTATTGTAAATATAGTCTTCTAAATTGAATTTTTTTACTTTGCGTACAGTAATATTGTTTGTAATAACAGAAGAAGTAGCCTTTTGTAAATCATCATTATGCTTTGACATAAGGGGCCTTAATATAAAATTGTTTATACTCTCAGAATCAATCATTCCATCTATAAACAAAAGTAAAGCACTATATTCTTTTCCTCTTAAATTAAGCTTGAAATTTCTAAGAACAATATCACTATTAATAAGAGTATTATATTTTGCTTTTATATAATCAATATTTACGGCTAGACTGTTATAGATACTTTGGCTTTGAGATTCAGAAGTTAAAGAGGGATTTTCTAAATCTTTATTAGGATTATCTTCAGCAGGACTTTCAGGAAGCGAAAATTCATAAGTATCTATAGGCTCTTTATAAAAAAATATTTTATTTAATAAACTTTTTAAATTTTGCATAAGAACTCCATTCAAAATTATGAATTAATTACAGTTTTTCCTAAAAAAATAAAAATATGTAATTTGTATAAAAATTTAATGAAATAAATCAATTGAAAATTCAACAAATTTATGCTATTATAATATAGTAAAATAAGTAAATGGAGTGATTTATATGCAAAGTAAATATGATGTAATAGTAGTAGGAATGGGACCTAGCTCAATTTTTTGTGCCTATGAACTAATACAACTAAAAAAATATAAACATGTACTATTAATAGACCAAGGAAAAAGAGTAGAAGAAAGATGTTGTCCAATAGAAAAAACAAAAAAATGTATACATTGTAAACCAATGTGTAATATAACAAATGGATTTTCAGGAGCAGGAGCTTTTTCTGATGGTAAATTATCGTTATATGATAGTAAAGATGATGATCTTCATGTCGGAGGAAATTTGCATAAATATATTGGTGTTCCAAAAACAAAAGAGTTAATAGACTATACAGATAAAATTTACTTAGACTTTGGAGCAGATAAAAAACTAGAAGGAACAGAATATCAAGAAGAAATAGCTAAAATATCTGAAAGAGCAGAAAAAGATGGAGTAAGATTAATAAACATTCCAATAAGACATTTAGGAACAGAGAAGAGCCATGAAGTGTATGGAAGATTAGAAAAATATATAGAAGACAATGGAATAGAGATGCTTTTCGGAACAACTGTTGGAGATCTAATTGTAGAAAATGGCGAGATAAAAGGTGTTAAAATTAAAGAAGCAAAATATATAGAAGATGAAGAATATCCATTAGAGAGTGTATATGCAGATAAAGTTGTACTAGCTGTTGGAAGAAAAGGAGCAAATTGGCTAGTAGATATGTGCAATAAACATGGTATAAAAACAGATACAGGAATAGTAGATATTGGTGTTAGATACGAGCTTCCAGACGAAGTTATGAAAGATGTAAATAAATATATGTATGAAGCAAAGTTTGTTGGAAGAGTAGGACCATTTAGAGATAAAGTAAGAACTTTTTGCCAAAATCCAAGTGGATTTGTATCAGCAGAAGTTTATGATAACAATTTAACATTAGTAAATGGACATTCATATAAAGAAAGAAAAAGTACAAATACAAATTTAGCAATACTTGTATCACATCACTTTACACACCCTTTTGATAAACCAATTGGATATGGACGTAATGTTGCTCAAAACTTAAATGACCTAGGTGCAGGAAATATAGTAGTTCAAAGACTAGGAGACATACATAGAGGAAAAAGAACTTGGGATTATGAGTTAGAAAGAAATTCAGTAGAACCAACATTAAAGTCAGCAGTAGCAGGTGATATTACATTTGCATTAGGTTATAGAACAATGGTAAGTATACTAGAATTTATAAGAACAATAGACAAAGTTGTAGAGGGATTTGCAAATCCAGATAATCTTTTATATGCACCAGAAATAAAATTTTATAGCAATAAAGTAATAATAAATGAACAATTTGAAACAAATATAAAAGGATTATACTCAATAGGAGATGGAGGAGGAATGACAAGAGGTTTAATGATGGCATCATGTTCAGGAATCCAAATGGCAAGGAATTTATAAACATGGAAGCTCTAGAAATTGCAAAATTAATTGAAAATCATGGAGGCAGGCTTTATTTAGTAGGAGGGGCACTTAGAGATAAACTATTAAATAGGCCTATTTTTGATGAAGATTATTGTGTAGTTGGTTTAGAAAAACAAGATTTTTTAGGATTGTTTCCAAATGCACATATAAGGGGAAAAGCCTTTGAGGTTTTTGATTTGAATGGACATGAATTCGCACTTGCTAGAACAGAGAAAAAAATAGGAAAAGGTCATAAAGAATTTGAGATTACAACAAATAAAAATATAACAATTGAAGAAGATTTGTTAAGGAGAGATATAACAATTAATTCAATTGCACAAGATGTTTTAACTAAAGAAATAATAGACCCATTCAATGGACAAGAAGATTTAAAAAATAAGATAATAAAAGCAACAAGCACTAGTTTTAAAGAAGATCCATTAAGAGTATATAGAGTAGCTAGATTTGCAAGCGAGCTGAATTTTAAAGTGGAGCAGGCAACTATAAATATGATGAATGAATTAAAAGGAGAATTAAACTCATTATCAAAAGAAAGAGTATTTTGCGAATTTAGAAAAGCATTGGCAACAGAAAAACCATCAATATTTTTTAATATTTTAAAAGAAGCAGGAGTTTTAGATGTACATTTTAAGGAAATATATGATTTAATAGGAAGTATCCAGCCAATAGAATATCATCCAGAAGGAGATAGCTATAATCATACAATGATAGTAGTTGATAATAGTGCAAAATTAACAGATAATTTAGAAATACGATATGCAAGTTTAGTCCACGATTTAGGAAAAGGCTTAACGCCAAAAGAAATATTACCACATCATTACGGACATGACGAAAGAGGCGTTGAACCAGAAAGAAAATTGTCTAATAGAATAGGAGTTCCAACATCATGGAAAAAAGCAGGGATTACATCATGTAAAGAACACATGAGAGGTGGAATATTTAGTCAAATGACTCCAGAAAAGCAAGTTTCTTTTATAGAACGAGTAGAAAAATCCGTGTTAGGATTACATGGATTGCAAATAGTAGTATATTGTGATAAAAATAGAACAGGAACTTTAAGTGAGGAAAAAAGAAAAAAATGTACATTTGAGCAAATAGGACAAGAGCTACTAACAAAAATAAATGGAGAATATATAAAGAAAAAATATAAAAACATACAAGGACAAGAATTTGGAGAAAAACTACATCAAGAAAGAGTAAAATGGATTAAGGAGAAAATAGAAGTACAGGGAACTAAAAAATAATAAGAATAATTATAAATTAATTTGTATAAAATAAAAGTGTAATTGTTGACTTTTTGTGTTTGAAATGCTACAATTACTATACCGAAAGAGTTTAGCTCTTTGTCCGGTCGATAATTGGAAACTGATTTTAATAATTAAGCGTATGATAAGTACGTCAGTCCAATTGGGGAGAGGTTACAAAGGTAGCCTCTTTTCTTTATATACTAGGGAATGAGAAATTTCCTAGTATATAAAAAATGCTATAATCGCTATTGCCTTTGAGATTTCCTTACTTCTTTCGGGAACTCAAATCGGCGAGAACAAAGGGCGACTAAAGTTGCTTTGTTATGGCAAAAACAATTGATAATTAACAAAACTAATCTTTTTGTTGAATTCTGTAATGTCCTTAATATTATTTAAATAAGCTCTTCTAATAGTACCAGCGACTAAATCAGAAGCTTGGATTAAATAACTTTTTTCAGACTTTTGATAACATACTTTTACATCTAAATCAGAGTTTAATATAGGTTTGTGAATCATACTATAGTTGTAATTGTATATTCCATACTGCAATTCTTCAACAATTCCATCTTTTAAATTGTAATATCCATTAGTTTTTGTGGTTTGTTCGTCAATATTTAGAACTAATTTTGTAGGAAGATTAGGATTAATTATATTTTCTCTAATTAATCCTTTTATTGTTTGCTTAATTAATCTTTTAAGTGCATAGTCTAGGAATCTACCTCGTGAGGCAGTATTATTTTTTATGTTTGGATAGATATTATCGTTATTTATTAAACAACATAAAATAGAATATTTTTTGACATAGTTCATTAATTGTCTATTATGCTTTGGCTTTAACATATTATGCTTCAATTCAGGACAAGATTTATTTGATTTGCATATTGAAACATTCTTATTGCAATATTTACATCTTATATTTTGAACAATACTACGATATTGGGTTATAAATTTATCCTTTTCTTTTTTTGATGTGAATACAAGACCTGCGTATATAGCTACTTTTTCTCCATTTACTAATTTACCAGAGTCATCTATATTAATATAAATAGTTTGAACATTTTCTAATTTATTTACTATCATTCAATACTCCTTAATAATAATTGTAAGTGTTTCCAATTAATGTAAAATTATAATAGCAATTATTTTTCAAAAAGTCAATATATTAAAATGATTTAATAATGATATATTGTAAAAGAAATTTTTCTATGATAAAATTCAAAAGGATAGGGAAAAAGGGGACAGGCCCCTTTTTCCCTATTTTATTGTTACAACAGTTACTCCCATTTCACCCTCGCCAAATGTACCCATTCTATAAGATTTAACATGTGGATGCTTTTTTAAAAAAGCATGGATTCCAGCTTTTAGCTTTCCTGTTCCTTTGCCATGAACAATTCTAACTGTTTCCAATCTTGCAATATTTGCATCATCTAAATATTTGTCTACTAGTGGAATTGCTTCATCTACTGTTAAACCAATTACATTTATTTCGTTAGATATGTTTTTAGATTTTATTATTGATTTATTTTTAGTAGGTTGAATAACTTTTTGAGTTTCTTGTTTTGTTCTCACAAGCTTATCAATAGCAATATTTGTTTTTAGGTTTCCTACTTGAATTTCTATTTCAGAAGAAGCATTTGGAAATTTTATTACAGTTCCAACTTTGCCAAGAGGAATAACATATACTTGCATTCCAACTTTTATTTCATCTAGTGTTAAATTACCTTTTTGATTTTTGCTGTTCATAGAAAAATTTTTTATTTTATCATTTACTTTACTTTTTAAATCATACATTTCTTGAACAGAAGCTTTGCTATTTTTCTTTGAAAGATTGTTCATTTCTTTTATTATTTGTGTTGCTTCATCTTGAACATCTAATAATATGTCTCGAGCTTCTTTTTTGGCATTCTCAACCATAAGGATAGCTTTTTCTTCATACTCTGAATAATCAGTTTCAAGTTTTTTTCTAAGCATTTCTATTTGGTTTAAATTTTTAGTTGTTTCATCTTTCTTTTTTTCAATTTCTATTTGATTATCATAAATTTCTTTTAATAAGTCCTCTATACAAATATTATCATTATCAATTAATGATTTTGCCTTTTCTAAAATACTTTCTTTTAAGCCAAGCCTTTTACTTATTTCAAAAGCATTACTTTTACCAGGAATGCCAATTAATAATTTATATGTTGGAGATAAAGTTTCTAAGTTAAATTCGAAACTTGCATTTTCAAAACCATTTGTAACAATTGCATATTGCTTTAATTCTTCGTAGTGAGTAGTGCTAATTACAATTGAACCTAAATTATAAAAGTAGTCTAGAATGCTTATTGCTAAACGACTTCCCTCTATTGGGTCAGTACCAGAACCAAGCTCATCTAAAAGAATAAGACTATTTTTAGTCGCTATTTTAGTAATATCAACAATATTTAAAATATGAGAAGAAAAAGTACTTAAAGATTCACTAATACTTTGTTCATCACCAATATCTGCAAAAATATTATCAAAAACATATATACTACTATTTTCTTTGCAAGGAATTAAAATTCCACTATATGCCATCAATAACAATAAACCTGTAGTTTTTAAACAAACAGTTTTACCACCGGTATTTGGCCCTGTAATTATAAGAGAAGAATAGTTTTCTCCAATAGAAATATCAATTGGAACTACTTTGCCTTCATCAATTAAAGGATGGCGCGCTTGAATTAAATTTACATATTTCTTGTTGTTAATATCAGGCTTAATTCCATTTAACTTTTTACTAAAACTTGCTTTAGCAAATATAAAATCAATTTGACCGATTAATTCAACATTGTTTTTTAATTCATTAGTAATTGGCACAAGTTTTCTAGAAAGCTCTGTTAAAATCTTTGCAATTTCTATTGCTTCCTCAGCTTTTAAGTTGTTCAATTCGTTGTTAAGTTCAAAAACAGCAAGAGGCTCAATGAAAACAGTAGAACCACTTGAAGAAACATCATGAACAAATCCTTTAACAAAACCTCTATATTCTTCTTTTACTGGAATTACATATCTTTCATTTTTTATTGTAACAATGCTGTCTTGAAGATACTTTGAATATGTAGCAGAATGAACCATTGTGTTTAATTTATTTTTAATTTCTAAACCTAAATTCTTTTGAGATTTTCTAATTGAGTTTAACTTCGAAGAAGCATTATCTGCAATAGTGTTTTCATCTAAAATTTTATCAAAAATTTCTTTTTCTAATAATTTATTAACATATATCATGTCATAAGAAGGCAGTATTAACTCACAAGATTCATCAAGAAAATACTCTTTTAATTCTCTAGAAGCCTTTAAAATACTACCAATTTCCAACAAATCTAAAGCTGTTAAAGAAAAGTTAGATTCAAGGTTTTTAATTGCAATATCAATATTAGGAATAGAAGAAAGAGGCAAGCTTCCTTTTTTATAAATTAATCCAAAAGCCTGATTCGTCTGCTCCAATAAAAAAGATACATTGGTACTTGGATGTAATCTTCTACATAAATTTTTACCTAAATATGTTTTAGCAAAGCCCTCTAACATTTCTAGTATTTTATTATATTCTAATTTATCTAAATATTTTGAGTTCATTTCATCAATCTCCTTAAAACATTGATATTATACTATTTTTGGAGAAATATGTAAATAGTAAGAAAAAGCATAATTTATATGAATTTCTTTATACAAATTACATTTTCTCTTTTTTTCCTACAAAGAATATGGTAAAATAGCTTTGTCAAGTAAAAAAGGTAAATAAAAAATAATAACTTATTTACTTTTTTTTACAAAAAATTAAATTTAAAAAATATATAATAATTAGGCGAGGTAAAAATGGAAAAATTTAAATCAGGATTTGTTTCAATAATAGGAAGAACAAATGTAGGAAAGTCAACACTAATAAATAATCTTGTAGGAGAAAAAGTTGCAATAACAGCAAATAAAAATCAAACAACACGAACTGCAATAAAAGCAATAGTAAATAGAGAAAATTCCCAAATTATATTTATAGATACGCCAGGAATACATAAACCAAGAACAAAACTTGGAGAAACAATGAATGAAACTGCATGGGGAACAATACCAGAAACAGATATTACATTATTCATTGTAGAAGCAACATCTAGTAAAATAGGAAAAGGTGATAGTTTAATAATAGAAAAACTAAAAGAAAAAAAGACAAAAACAATATTGCTAATAAATAAAATAGATCTAATAGAAAAAGAAAAACTATTAAATTTAATTGAAACATATAGTAAAGAGTATGAATTCCAAGCAATCATACCAATATCAGCAACAAACGGAGAAAACACAGATAAAATACTAGATGAAATAGAAAAGCACCTTCCAGAAGGACCTGCATATTATGATATAGAAGAGTATACAGACCAAACAGCCAGACAATTAGTAGAAGAAACAATTAGAGAAAAAGCCTTAAAATTGCTAGACGAAGAAGTTCCACATGGTATATTAGTAGAAGTAGAAAAAATGAAATTAAGAGAGACTACAAAAGGCGAAGAAATTTACGACATAGAAGCTACTATATGTGTTTTGAAAAATTCTCATAAAGGAATTGTAATAGGCAAAAATGGAAGTATGCTAAAAAGAATTGGAACATATGCAAGACAAGACATAGAAAGAATGCTACAAACAAAAGCAAATTTAAAAATTTGGGTAAAAGTAAAAGAAAATTGGCAAGACAACAATAGCATTTTAAAAAGATTTAAAAGCGAATAAAAAAAATAAATTTACAAAAGATAAAATTAAAGGTGTAAATAAAGTTGACAAAATTTGCACAATTTATAAGGAGATGAGACTTATGATAAAGCAGATAGCATGGAATACCTTTAAGAATACAGGAAATATAGATACATTTTTAGAACTAAAGCAAGTAACAGAAATAGAACAAAACATAAAGGCGGAAAAAAATGAAATTATTGAAAGTAAAAGGAATAATAATAGCGGAAAAGACGGTATCAGATTTTGATAAAATAGTTACAATATTAACTCCAAATATACGGTAAAATTGAGGCTGCAGCAAAAGGCGCAAGAAGGCCAAAAAGCTTGCTTATGGCTGCAACTCAATTTCTGTGCTTCGGAGAATATTTACTTTACAAAAGCAGTAACTCATACAGTATAAACTCATGTGAGACAATAGAATTGTTTTACAACATAAGAACAGATTTAGATAAATTAAATTATGCATCACATATTACAAAAATAATAAATGATGTAACAACAGAAAATCAAAATACATATAAAGTACTACAATTGTATTTAAATACATTGTATATGATATCGGAAACGGAAAAAAATTTAAGCCTAGTAAATTCGGTATTCACATTAAGACTGCTATCTATAATAGGATATAGACCAGTAGTAGAAGAATGCAAGAATTGCAAAACAAAAGAAAATTTGAACTATTTTAGTTTTAAAGATAGTGGAATAAAATGTGATGCATGTAGTAAACAAGATAAAGGGGCAATGGAAATTAGTTCAACTACAAAAGATGCCTTAAGGTATATAATATATGCAGATTCTAAAAAGATTTTTTCTTTTGAAGTGCCAGAAGAAACAATAAAAGAACTAGAAATAATTTCTAAAATATACTTAAGAGAAAAACTAGAAAAAGAATATAAATAAAAAATATGTGTTGCAAAATTAATTCGCTTACGCTATAATAAAAAAAACAAATGAAAGGAAGCGATTAATATGGTAAATATTAAAATAACAGGTAAAGATGTTAAAGCAACAGAGGCAATACAAGAATATTTAGATAAAAAAATGGATAGAATAGAAAAATACTTTGAAGGGGACATTGATGTTGTAGTTACTATAAGAACAGAAAAAACAGAACAAATTGCAGAAATGAGTGTTAAAGTAAAACAAGATACATATAGAGCGGTAACAGCACATAAAGATATGTATGCTTCTATAGATAGAGACATAGATATATTAGAAGGTCAAATTAGAAAAATAAAAACAAGAAAAGACAAAGCAAACAAAGATGATTCTATAAAATCAATGAATGCAGATTTAAAAGAAGAAAATACAATAGAAAATGAAATAATAAAAACAATTTATTATGATATAAAACCTATGACACCAGAAGATGCAAAATTAAAATTACAAGAAAAACCACAAGATAGATTTATAACATTTATAAATCAAGAAACAAACAAAGTAAATGTTCTATTCAAAATGAAAGATAACAAAAATTTTGGTTTAGTAGAGCCAGAGGCGTAAAACAAGAAAGGCAGGAATTTAAAGTTCCTGCCTTTATGTATTTATATAGTAGGAAATTTCTCATTTCCTACTATATAAAAATGCTATAATCGCTATTGCCTTTGAGATTTCCTCATT